>DAOVYU010000150.1 GCA_030635465.1 Bacteroidales bacterium
ACCAAATGGAAGGTCCACCACAACCAACGCCCTGGATACACCACGCATTACCGAAGAAGCATGATAGATCATATCATTCAGGGTGATTGGTAAAGTGGTTTTGTGCCCGGCCATTACGTTTGATGCGGAGTCACCAACCAGAATGACATCAATACCTGCCTCATCAAGGATTTTTGCCATAGAAAAATCATATGCTGTTAACATGGCAATTTTTTCACCCTTCAGTTTCATTTCCTGAAGTACATGTGTTGTTATTTTTGTATAATACTGGCGTGAGTCGGTTGTCTTTTTCATGGTAAAAATTTTTGTAAAATTACAAAGAAATTAAAAACAACAATTTTCTGATTTTATTTACTCATTGATGTTATTTGTAAAGCCATAAATAATATTTGTAAAAAGTAACAGTTAATTAATAAAGAAATATATACATTTGTCCTACATTCTTTAAACCAGGCGCATGCATACTATAAAATTTACTTTGTTTGGAATATGTATTCTGTTTTTCATGTATTCTTGTGAAACGGATTTTGACACAACAGCAGATTGGGAAGACATTCCTGTTGTTTATGGGATAATCGATCAGAATGATTCCATGCAATACATAAAAATCAACAAGGCATTTCTTGGTGAAGGTAATGTATTACAATTTGCGCAAGTATACGATTCCAGTCATTATCCATTTGAAATGAAGGTTTGGATTGATGCATATAATGATAACGGACAAAAGGTTCAAACCATAGAATTTGACACTGCCACATCTTATAAACCTGACGACCCCGATGCCGTATTCCCAACAGGAGCACAAACTATTTATAAGGGAGGGCCAGAAACATTTTATGAAATTAAATATATTATTGATCCTCCATATGATACAGTTGGCTGGCGAAAATTATGGTTAAATGATGAAAACACTTATACACTTAATATATTGTATCCTGATTCATCCAGGTTTGTGACTTCACAAACACAATTGATCATGGATTTTGTAATGACCCGGCCTCTTCCTCAACAAAAATTTATAAAATTTGTCCCGAATTCTTCAGTTCCCTCAGAGTTTTCATGGGAAAAGCCTGATAATGATGAAGGCAAGTTTAGATATGAACTACATGTAATTTTTAATTACCAGGAGCTAACACAGAACAATATTTTAAGTGAAAAGTCAATTGATTTAATTTCTCATATAACAGTTTATCCTACACTTGGAAGTTCTGAAATGACCTATTATTATTGGGATAATAATTTTTTTACATCCTGTGTAAACAATATCCCTTATGATGATCCTAACGAAGAAGCCAATATTAAAGAGCGATATACAGTAGATATACAAACAACTGTATCAGTCGCAGGTGAAGCATTTAACCTGTTTATGCAGGTATATGAACCTTCAAGCAGTATTGTTCAGGAAAAACCACCATATACCAATATTGAAAATGGTATCGGTGTATTTTCATCCAGATACAGGATCAATCAAAATAAATTACTCCACACAGAAACAGTTTCTGATTTGCAATCAATTGATGATAATTTCATGAAAATTGTTTATTAATTGGTCAGCTAATTTTTCTTTTCCTATCAATTAAATTCAGTAAAGGGTCGATAGTCATTAACCCAATTCTGCCTTTTTGTCATATCTATTAAATGCTAATAAAATTAATCTATTGGCATTCTCCAGAACACCTTAACATACTGGTTTCAAGAATACAAGCTTGGGATAAATACACTTTTGCATACAATAGTTACATCTGATAATATCAAATAAATCCTTTGGCATAATGATTGAGAATGTTGCCATACAAGTGAAAATAATTGAATTAAATTAAAAACATATAAAAAAGATAAAACATGGGTAAAATAATTGGAATCGATCTTGGAACTACAAATTCATGTGTAGCTGTAATGGAAGGGAATGAGCCCGTTGTTATTCCTAACAGCGAGGGCAGAAGAACGACTCCGTCAATTGTAGCTTTCACTGAAAATGGTGAGCGCAAAGTTGGAGACCCTGCTAAAAGACAGGCCATTACAAATCCAGAAAAAACTATTTTTTCTATTAAGCGGTTTATGGGCGAAACTTTTGACCGTGTAACTAAAGAAGTATCAAGGGTACCTTATAAAGTGGTTAAAGGTGATAATAATACGCCACGTGTTGCTATTGATAACAGGAAATATTCACCACAGGAGATTTCAGCCATGGTTCTTCAAAAAATGAAGAAAACAGCTGAGGATTACCTGGGACAGGAAGTTACGGAAGCAGTTATCACAGTACCGGCATATTTTAGTGATTCACAACGCCAGGCTACAAAAGAGGCTGGTGAAATTGCCGGATTAACAGTAAAACGAATAATCAATGAGCCTACAGCAGCATCGCTGGCTTATGGACTGGATAAAAAGAACAAAGATATTACGGTTGCTGTATTCGATTTAGGTGGAGGTACATTTGATATTTCTATCCTCGAATTAGGTGATGGCGTATTCGAAGTAAAATCAACCAATGGAAATACACATCTTGGCGGTGATGATTTTGATCATAAAATAATCGACTGGTTAGCCGATGAATTTAAAAAGGATGAAGGCATTGACCTGAGAAAAGATCCGATGGCGCTTCAGCGTTTGAAAGAAGCTGCTGAAAAAGCAAAAATTGAACTTTCCAGTTCTTCTGAAACAGAGATCAACCTTCCTTACATTATGCCGGTTAACGGTATTCCGAAACACCTGGTAAGAAAACTGACCCGGGCAAAATTTGATCAATTGACCGATGAACTGGTTCAGGCTACTGTTGGACCTTGTAAGACTGCCTTAAAAGATGCCGGCCTGAAAAATTCAGATATTGATGAGGTTATTTTAGTAGGTGGATCTACCAGGATGCCATCTATACAGAAAACTGTTGAAGAATTTTTTGGAAAAGCTCCTTCAAAAGGGGTAAATCCTGATGAAGTTGTAGCTGTAGGTGCAGCAATCCAGGGAGGTGTTCTGACAGGTGAAGTAAAAGATGTACTATTACTTGATGTAACACCATTATCACTGGGTATTGAAACATTGAGTGGTGTGCTGACACGATTGATCGAAGCAAACACGACCATTCCAACGAAAAAGTCAGAAACTTTCTCCACTGCGGCAGATAATCAATCTTCTGTTGAAATACATATATTACAAGGTGAACGTCCGATGGCAACCCAAAATAAAAGCATCGGAAAGTTCCATCTTGATGGAATCCCACCTTCACCAAGAGGAGTTCCTCAAGTTGAAGTTATCTTTGACATTGATGCTAACGGAATGTTACATGTAACTGCTAAAGATAAAGCTACGGGTAAATCTCAGGATATACGGATTGAAGCTTCTTCTGGATTATCAGATGATGAAATCCAAAAAATGAAAGATGAAGCTGCAGCCAATGCTGATGCAGATCAGAAAGCAAAAGAGGAGATTGATAAAATGAACAATGCTGATGCATTGATTTTCCAGACTGAAAAGCAATTGAAGGAATATGGGGATAAAATTCCAGAGGAAAAGAAAGTACCGATCGAAACAGCTTTCAACAGTTTGAAAGAAGCGCATAAAAATAAAGACCTCGCTGCAATTGAGACTTCAATGAATGAACTCAATACAGCATGGCAGGCTGCCAGCCAGGAAATGTATGCGGCTACACAACAAGGAGCTGAAGGTCAACCTGAAGCTGAAGGCCAAACAGGAGGAAATGGTGGAGAAGCTTCTGCTAAGGATGACGAAGTTACAGATGTAGACTTTGAAGAAGTGAAGGATGATAAATAAAATTATCCAAATATAATTCCACGGCTCTCAATTCAATTGGGAGCCGTTTTTTATTACTACTTGTCTTTAAAATTGAAACGTCATTGCGAACCATTGGGTAAGACTCCGGGATGGGGTGTCCGAAGGACTCCAATGGAGAAGCAATCTCTAAATAAATGGGAGTATGTCAACTTACAGATTGCTTCGCTCTTACGCTAAAATCAATCTCTACAGCTCGCAATGACGGACTATAATTACTTCTCTTCCCTTAGTTTTTCTTTTATACTGGAAGTTAAAATATCGATGGCTATCTGGTTTTTTCCACCCTGTGGGACAATAATATCTGCATAACGCTTATTGGGTTCGATAAAAAGCAGATGCATGGGTCTTACAAATTTTTCATAATGATCAAGTACTTCTTTAAATGATCTACCTCGTTCTTCGATATCCCTCCAGATAATACGCATCAGACGGTCATCTGAATCAGCATCCACATAAACTCTTATATCCAATCGTTTACGAAGTCTTGGATTGGTCAGAATTAAAATACCCTCAACAATAATGACTTTTTTGGGTTCGACAGGAATGGTTTCATCTGCCCGTGTGCATGTTAAATAAGAATATATTGGCATACCGAAAATCTTGCCTTCTTTTAATTGATCGATGTGATCGACAAGCAAACTAAATTCGATGCTGGATGGATGGTCAAAGTTGATTTTTTTGCGATCCTCTACTGATAAATGTTTACTGTCACGATAATATGCATCCTGTGAAATAACAGCAACTGAATCTTTCGGTAAACTTTTAATGATCTTATTCACCACTGTCGTTTTCCCTGATCCTGATCCTCCGGCTATTCCTATTATTAACATAGAATAAGTTTAAAGTGACTAAAGTAATTAAAATGCCTAAAGTTTGATGTAATTTATTTTATATCCATAACTGGTAAAGTTCTTCGTGACTTCCACATGCCCCTTGTAAAATCAGGGAATTGCATGGGCCACCCACCACTGGCAATGGATTTTTCACTCAATTCAGTAACTGCACTTAGTACAGCAGCATCATACACATCCATATCGGGTTGTATTCCATTTAAAAGTGCATTGATCAAACTATAATCCTCCAGGTAGTCCATACCACCATGTCCTGCTCCTTCGGCATCCGTTACCAATTTATACATCTACATATG
>DAOVYU010000153.1 GCA_030635465.1 Bacteroidales bacterium
AGATGAATAAAAAAGATAAAAACTGAACTAACCTGAAGTTTTTCATACTATTCTAAATTATGATTTCAGACAAAGTTAATCAAATCAAACATTCAAAAATGTTTTCTTCATTATATCTAAATAACAATATTAGGTTTTTTTAATGTTAATAAATTGAATCAAATATGTATGAAAAAATGGTTTGATTTAAAATTATTCCTAAATTTGCGTTTAGTAAAAAATTAAAACATCATGATAAACAACATCATTAAAGTCGTCCTACTGGTAATTATTATTGTTTTGGCCTATCTTGTTTATGAAAGTATAATGGTCCCGGTTCGATTCGATAAAAGTGTAGATCAAAGAAGCAAGGCAGTGATTCAGAACCTGGTTGATATCCGTTCAGCGGAAATGACCTATAAGAATATTTATGGGAAATATACTTCAAGTTTTGATACCTTGATTGATTTTCTTGAAATAGGACAGATTCCGGTTGTAAAAATAATACCAGACCCAACTGATACTACATTCTCAAAAACTATTCGTGATACCATTGGATACATTCCGGTAAAGGATTCTTTATTTGGCAGACGGGCAAATTATGATGTTTTAAGTTTAAAATACATACCTTTTACTGACAATGAGTTATTTACATTAGATGCCGGTATAGTTGAAAAAGGTGGTGTTGATGTGAATGTTTTTGAAGCTACATCACATTTTAAAGTGATTTTAAATGGGCTTGATGAACAAATGGTTGTAAACCTTATAGCGGCAAAAGAACAAATTGAAAGGTATCCGGGTCTTAAAGTAGGATCAATGACTGAAGCTTCCACCGACGGGAATTGGGAATAACCTGATAGGTGTGATGCCTGGACATATTACACAATCTGTATTAAAATATGATGAAGCTTTACACAAAGCTGATTCAAAAAATTATAAATTATCCATCCAGTTATCGCTGGATGGATTTTCATTTTGTATTTTCAGCGAAACACAAAATAAATTCCTCTCTATTGAATCTCATGCAATTCACAATGTGAAAAACATTGATAGTTTTTGTAATTTATTCAGAGATTTTTTTCAAAATCACCCCTGGATGAATCTTTCCTTTGGACAGGTCGCAATTCTTTTTGAAAGTCAGAAAACAACATTGATCCCATCATCCTTATATGATGAAAAAGAGCAGGATAACTACACAAAGCTCAACTTTACGTTTACAGAAGATCAAATAATAAAAACAGATAAACTTGTAAATGTAGATGCATATAAGCTTTATGTGGTTCCGAAACAAATCATTGAGCTGCTGAATAGTTTATTTCCTGGTCATCAATTATCAAGTCATGCAAGTGTATTGATTGAAAGTTTACTCATTTTAAGCAAAAACCTACCTGCAAATAAACGATGTTATGTGAATGCCCGAAATTCATACCTCGATATCATCATTACAGAAGGCAGGAATTTATTGTACTACAATGCATTCAACTACACAACGAAAGAAGATTTCATTTACTATTTAATTTTTGTTCTTGATCAATTGAAATTAAACCCCGAAGAGATTGAATTGATTCTTACTGGATTTATTGACAAGAATTCGAAATTATTTGAGATGGTATATAAATACGTAAGAAATATTGCATTTCCTCAATTGTCAGATTCTTTTAATTACAGCTACATATTCAATGATATTCCCGCTCATAAATATTCAAACCTGCTTAACTTTTACCTATGCGAATTATAAGTGGGGAAAATAAAGGCCGACAAATTATTACACCGAAGAATCTTCCTGTTCGGCCAACTACGGATTTTGCAAAAGAAAGTCTGTTCAACATATTAAATAATTTGGTGTCGTTGACCGAGATAGATGTTTTGGATTTATTTGCCGGAACTGGAAATATCTCTTATGAGTTTGCATCGCGTGATTGTAAAACAATTACAGCAGTTGATATAAATCGTAAATGTTCGCAGTTTATACATCAAATGGCAGTAAAGTTAAATTTTCAAAATTTATTTATTGTCCAGTCGAATTATAAATCTTTTGTCAATAATGCCTATAAAACATGGGATATCATATATGCTGATCCACCTTACGACATGGAAGAAATTGAAAAAATCCCACAACTGATATTTGACAACCAATTATTAAATCCCGAAGGACTTTTTATTCTTGAACATGATAAAAGTATAGACTTTTCGGAGCATCCCAATTTTTCAGATCACCGGCATTATGGAAAAGTGAATTTTACTTTTTTTAAGAACTGATAATAAAATTTCAAAATCACTCCTATTGTTTTGATTTATTAGAAATTATATCTACTTTTGCCCTCCTTTTTAAAAACAGAAATTAACATTTAAAATTAAAGTAACAATTATGTTGAACCAGTATGAAACCGTTTTCATTATGACTCCCGTTTTATCTGAAGAACAGATGAAGGAAACGGTAAAAAAGTTTAAAGACTATTTAATTAAGGAGGGAGCTGAAATAGTTCTTGAGGATAATTGGGCTATGCGTAAACTCGCCTACCCAATTCAAAAAAAATCTACAGGATTTTATTTTCTCATCGAGTACAAAGCAGAAGGTTCTATTATCAGGGAATTGGAAGTTGCTTTCAAACGTGATGAACGTATCATGCGTTTCTTAACGGTAAAACTCGACAAGCATGCAATTGCATACAACGAAAAGAAACGTAGACTTGCAAAAGAAAAAAAAGCTGAAGCTTAATTATTAATCTTAAAGTTTAAAAAAATGGCTCAATCAAATTCAGACATAAAATATCTAACGCCCATAGCCGTAGATACTAAAAAGAAAAAATACTGCCGCTTCAAGAAGAGCAGAATCAAATACATTGATTATAAAGATCCTAACTTTTTAATGAAATTTGTAAATGAACAGGGTAGGATTTTACCCCGTCGTATTACAGGTACATCAACAAAGTATCAGAAAAAAGTAGCTCAGGCGATAAAACGTGCAAGACATCTTGCAATCATGCCATATGTTGGAGATTTATTAAAATAAGGAGAAACTAATCATGGATGTAATATTAAAACAAGATATTCAAGGACTTGGATACAACAACGACATCGTTAAAGTAAAATCAGGTTATGCAAGAAATTACCTGATTCCTAAAGGAATGGCAATTGCGGCTACTGAAACCAACAGAAAAGTTCAGGCTGAAAACCTGAAACAAAAATCTTTTAAAGAAGAAAAGATTCGCAAAGAAGCTGAAACACTTGCTAAAGCATTGGATGGAATCACTGTTAAAATCGGAGCCAAAGCAGCTGAATCAGGAAAAATTTTCGGGTCGGTAAATAGTATTCAAATAGCAGAAGCTATTAAAGATCAGTTTAAATATGATATCGACCGCAAAAAAATTATTGTGGATGGTGATCAGATTAAAGAACTTGGAACTTATATAGCAGTAGTAGGCTTACATAAAGAAATTAAAGCAAACATAAATTTTGAAGTATTTGCTGAATAGAAAAAAACAAACTATTGAATAAATTGAAAAACCCGGAAAGACTTCCGGGTTTTTCGTTTCAGGTCGATTTTGTGTGGAGGGAGATTGTAAATTGCTTCATTCAGCTTTGTTAAGAGCTATCTTAAATATTTTGAACAATTCATTCTACTTTATTTTCATCAATAATAATTTCTTTTTTCTCTGGATGAAATGCCCCTTTTTCAGCGTTTACAACCTTTGTCATAAATTGAATTAGCAGTATTAGAATCAAGAGGTAAAATAAAATATATAAGATTGGTTTAATTACTTGATTTGATGCTGTGGATTCCTTTTTCATATTTTATTCCCTATAAAACGATACAATAGAAGATCATTTTTCAGATGTGAAATTACTATACCGAACTAAAAAATATTTGGCAGAAAACCACCAATAAATAATATAGCAGAAAACCACTAGAAAGAAGTGTGTTTGAGTTTGGCTTATTCGAGAAAATCATTTTCAACAGCCCATCGAACTAATCCGGCTGTATTCTTTACACCTGCTTTTGACATTAAATTAGCACGATGACTTTCAACAGTATGAAAGCTTATGAAAAGCTTATCGGCAATTTCATAGCTGGAATGCTCTTTACAAATCAGGTTGAGGATTTCATTTTCTCGATCAGTTAGTTTTGGAAACAATGATTTTGTGTTTTCAATTTTTAATTCCATGTTAGCCAGCCGTAAAGATAACCGATCACAAAAATATTTCTCACCAGCATTCACTTTTTGAATAGCTGTTACCAAAATATCTTTATCCGAATCTTTTAACAGATATCCTGAAGCTCCATTCTTGATCATTCGTTTTACAAATCGTTTTTCATCATATTGCGAAAGTGCTATGATCTTAATATTTGGATATTTTTTACTAACCTGACGTGTGCAATCCAATCCATCTAACTTAGGCATATTAATATCCATAAGGATCACATCAATATCATCCCGGGTTTCTAGTGTTTCTAATACCTGGAAGCCATCTTTGGCTTCTGCAATTATTTGAATTTCCGGAACATCTTCCAGGGTAGTTTTAATTCCATCGATCAATAACTGATGATCGTCTGCGATAAGTACATTGATCATGATCTGATTTTGATTGGATTAAAATACAAATATAGTGATAAAAAAGATAAAAGTAAAGCCAATTATTTTTGGATCTACTTTAAATCTTAAACTATTGGGATATGGATTGCATAGTTCACCCCCTGTCCTTGTTCTGATTGCATAGTTATATTTCCACTTAAAAAACTCTCTCTCGATTGGATACTACTCAACCCAATGGATTTTAATTGCAGCTTTTCTTCCACATTATATCCTTTGCCATCATCTGAGTATTCTATATTCAGATTGTCTTTCTGAATATTTATAACT
>DAOVYU010000163.1 GCA_030635465.1 Bacteroidales bacterium
AAATTCAGCACCACATTTAGGACATTTGCCTGGTTCAGTAAGTTTATTTTGTGATGGATGGCTCATCATAATCTTCCATTAATGTTACACTTACACTATCAGCCTGTCCATTAATAGGTGGATTCATTTTGGACACTTTTAATTCGATTGATGCAACTTCTGGAAAACTTCCCTTAACGGCATCTAAAATCCTTCTCCCCACATGCTCAAGTAGTTTCGACGGAATTTCAATTTCCCTTTTTACAATGTTATAAGCTTCAGCATAATCAGTTGTATCATTTAAATCGTCTGATAATTCTGCTTTTTCTGTATCAGCTTCCAGATAAAGGTCTACTACAAAAGTATTTCCAATTACCTGTTCTTCTTCCATGCAGCCATGATAAGCGCGGAAAGTCATTCCTTCAATTGCTATAGTTGACATTCTTTATATTTTTATGTTACTGATACCTGTTCGAATTCTATTATTTACCTCTTCTTTTCCTAATAATTCCATTATTTCAATCACCCCGGGTCCTTTCCCAGAACCTACAAGTACTAATCTTAATGGCATCATTAACTGTCCCATTCCTGTCTCTTTTTCTTCAAGAACGGATTTAACTGCTATTTCCAAATTGTTAAACGTATATTTTTCCAATCCTTCAGATTTCGAAAGGAATGCATTCAGAATTTCTGTTGTGTTCTCCTTCCATCCTTTTTTAATCATTTTAGCATCATATTCAACAGGAGCTTCAAAAAAGAAAAACGATTGCTCCCAGAAGTCAGTGACAAAATTTGCCCTTTCTTTTATTAGACCAACGATACTTGAAACGTATTCATCACTGCATACAATGTCTTTTTCCTTGAGTATGGGTTGATAAAGTTGGGTCAATTCTTCATTGCTTTTTTTAATAAGGTATTGATGGTTATACCATTTGGCTTTTTCAGGATCAAATCTTGACCCAGCCTTTCCTACCCTTTCCAATGAAAATGCCTGAATTAATTCATCCATAGAAAATATTTCTTGTTCAGTGCCTGGATTCCAGCCCAGGAAAGCCAGGATATTGATAAAGGCTTCCGGGAAATAACCAGACTCTCTAAAGCCAGAGGACATCTCGCCACTTTGTGGATTTTTCCATTCCAAAGGAAATACTGGAAATCCAAGACGATCACCATCACGTTTACTTAGTTTTCCTTTTCCATCAGGCTTTAAAGTTAATGGCATGTGTGCAAATTGAGGCATCTTATTTTCCCATCCAAAAGCTTTATAAAGTAAAACATGCAATGGCAACGATGGCAGCCATTCTTCTCCCCTGATCACATGCGATATTTTCATCAAATAGTCATCCACAATATTGGCCAGGTGATAGGTTGGCATCCCATCTGACTTAAACAAAACTTTGTCATCCAATGTAGATGTATTAACAACAACATCTCCCCTGATAATATCTGTAAACCTGACTTCTTTATTTTCAGGCATCTTAAACCGGATAACATAAGGTACACCAGAGTCAATTTTTAATTGAACCTCTTGATCATTTAAAGTCAATGAATTAACCATCTCCATCCGACAAAAAGAACTATAGCTGGTATTTGCTGCCTTTTTGGTTTCCAATTTTTTTCGCAAGCTTTCCAGTTCTTCAGTGGTATCAAATGCATAATAAGCATCTCCTGATTCTATTAACTTTTCAGCATATCCTTTGTACAGTTCCTTCCTTTCAGATTGTTTATAAGGCCCGTATGGTCCTCCTTTATGTACCCCCTCATCGAACTCAATTCCGCACCAATTCAATGACTCAAGAACATAGTCCTCTGCCCCTTGCACAAATCTGTTCTGATCGGTATCTTCAATTCTTAAAACCATACTACCATTATGTTTTTTAGCAAACAGGTAATTGTATAGTGCTGTTCTTACACCACCGATATGAAGTGGACCGGTTGGGGATGGAGCAAATCGTACACGTACTTCTTTCTGACTCATGGTATTTTATTTTGGCGGCAAAGATAAAAAAAAGTGATATCGGATTTAGCATGAACCGATACCACAAAATCATTTATTTGAACCGATCACGATTTGCTTTGCAAACGAGATCTCCTGGTTATTTCATAAAGTTCTATGACAACTTTCTCGCGGTTTACCGCGATTATAAAATTAATTAGTCAACCTTGATGAACTTTTTAGAAGATAAATTAATACCATCTGTTACCTGAATAAGATAAGTAGCAGAAGGTAATTCAGCTATTTCCAAAGTTATGGAATGATCTAAAGTATTTATTGACAGTACCTGATTTCCAGCCATATCATACACCCCAATTTGTTTTTCATTGTTATTATGATTTGCAAATGAGATATTTAATTTATCGTTTGCAGGATTTGGACTGTAAGTAAAACGTACAGGACTGTTATGTTCTTCTACATTGGTAGTGATCGAACCGTTGCTATTTACTACCCAATTTTCAGGGTCAATCTGAATCAGTCCAATTTCATTTGTTATTGAAAATGTGAAATTTTGTACGTTTTCAGTTTGATGTACATAAACTGTTGTGTCACCTCCATCATTGAAGAAGAATTTGTAAGCCATTTTGTTTGTAAATAAAGCAATTGAGGATGGTTTTGATGTTGTTTGTGTAATTTCCATAAACATACCACCATCATTTTGCGACCACTCAATGCTATACGTAGGATAACCTTCGCCAAAATACCATTGGTCAAAGAAGTCGGTAAAATCCATTCCTGAAACATCATTTAATACATTCATAAAGTCCAGTCCTGTAGCTACACTATCAGCATACATTTCTGTGTAATCATGAAATACCTGGAAAAATGTTTCATCATCCTGTAGTTCATATCGGATCATGTGCAATATTGCAGCTCCTTTGCTATATGATAATCTACCGTCGAAAATGCGCCAAACATTATCGTATGTAATTTCAGCAGGTGGGATGTAGGTACTTCCTCCTGGTTGAGATTTTACAGAATTATGGATATTATTCATTTCAGTATTAGCGGCTGATTGGCCCTGAATAAACTGGAGGGCTAAATAATCAGCATATGTAGCAAAACCCTCATTGATCCAGATATCACTCCAGGTGGCACAGGTAATATTATCACCAAACCACATATGACCTAATTCATGGGCAACCAATCCAAAGTTAAATCCACCAATGGTTGTCATTGTCTGATGTTCCATACCTCCTCCAAGCTGTGTTAAACAATGACCATACTTTTCCTCATGGAATGGATATAATGAAAATAAATCAGAAAATAGTTCAATCATTTCAGTGGTATTATCAATTCCTGACTGATAGTTTTCAAGACAACCTGGAGAATCATAAATAAAATTCTGTACAAGAATTGAATCCCCTTCCATCTCTTCAGGATGGGCATAAATGTTATATTCCTGGTATTCAGAAACAGCAAAGGAAATTAAATAGAAAGCAATTGGATAATTTGACTTCCACTCATAACGTAGTTTATTATCTGGCATAGTTTCAACATTTGTCAATAAACCATTTGATCCTGCCATATTATTTTCATCTGTTGTCAGGAAAATCCAGGCCGAATCTGCCTTATCTTCGAGAACTTGTTTTACTGGAAACCAACTTCTTGCTGCAAATGGTTCAGACAGTGTCCATGTAACATCTTTGCCCCAGCCTGTGCTGTGGGATACTCCGGCAAAAAATCCACCTGTAGGTGGTGTACCATGATACTTAATATTTACTGAAAACAGTTCACCCTGTGTTAAGGTTTCGGGAAGGAATATAAAAACTTCATCGTTGGAATGACTTGACGTCAAAGCATTCCCATTATAAACAACCTCATCTACAGTTAGGTTATTCAGCAATTCAACTGCAAATGTATCCATTTCAGCAGCTACCACTTCTGCCATAATTGTAACCTCTCCTGTAATATAAATAGAATTGTTGTCCACTTCGATATCGATGTAATAGAATTTTACATCGTAATCAAATAGTAGGGGAGTTTGAATAATTTCTTGCGCACTTTTGAAATATTCCTCGTAGAATTTTGCTTTACTGCAAGTTAATTCTGGCCCATGATCATGATGTTGAGCAAAACTACTTCCAATAAACAAACTAAGTAGTGTTAATAGTAATAACTTTCTCATAATTAATAGATTAATATAAAATTTAAATTTAGAAAATAGTGAATTATAGTTTAATTATCTTTTTAACGAACCAGCTATCAGCGGTTTTAAATTTGAGTAAATATATACCCGCCTCAAAACTAGACAAATTTATACTGGTAATTCGTTGTCTGAGTTCGGAATAAAATATTTTGTTACCATTAAGATTGCTTATTTCTAATAAAGCTGTTTGATCATTTAAGTTCTCTATGAAAAGCACTTTTTGGACAGGATTAGGATATATTTGAAAGGAATGACTAAATTCATTTTCTTCAATTCCAATAAGACTTTCTACCTTTTTAAGTACCCATAATTCCGGATCGATTTGAAGACTGTCAATAAGCTTTGAAATCGGTACTGCGAATGTGTTTTCAGGATCAGTTTGTTCGAATATCAATGTGCTGTCTGTTCCATCTTTATAATACAATTTTAAAGGAAAATGCATATTAAAAAATGGTGTCTTTTCAGGGAATGAAGCAGATTGGATTGATTGTATTTCAAATATTCCATTTTGATGTGTATAGATAAAATCATAAATTGGATAACCTTCGCCATAAAACCATTGATCAAAAAATA
>DAOVYU010000140.1 GCA_030635465.1 Bacteroidales bacterium
AAGTAAATGAGGCTGCTTCAAAAGCTGGGAACATTTCGCCACGTCCAAATAATCCCAATTCTCCACCATTTTTAGCAGATCCAGGATCTTCAGAATACAAAATTGCCAGTGTAGCAAAAGTTTCGCCGTTAATAACTCGCAGACGAAATTCGCGCAATTTATTTTTTACTTTCTCAGTCTCTTCATAATTAATGGGAGGTAGCTTAACAATCTGAGCCATTTCTACTTCAGAGTTAATCAATGGCAGACTGTCACTTGGAATCTTTCTAAAAAAAGACCTCACTTCAGAAGGTGTAATGGTTACATTAGCAGTAATGGTTTGTTGAACGTTTTCAACCCTAATCAATTCCCGTACCTGTTCCCTTAATTCTTCTTTAAATTCTATTATTGTCTTTTGGTAATACTCTTCAAATTTTTCAGGAGAACCGATCATAGAAATATAATGCCTTAATCTTCTATCCATTTCAGCTTCAACCTGTCCGTCCGAAACTTCAACACTATCCAGTTCAGCCTGGTTTAGTAATAGTTTCTGATATAACATAGTTTCAAACAACGAACACTTTATTTCAGCACCACCGGTCGATATCCCCGACTCCATTTTGTATTGCATGTATTGTGCTTCCACTTCCGATTCGAGGATAATATTACTACCCACAACAGCAATAACCTGGTCAATGACTTTACCATTTTCCTGACCAAAAACGAGATTGCTCATCAAAAATAAGACTACAACCTGCAATATTTTTAACTTAAAATTAATTTGCATAATACTTTTATAGAACATTCCTGAACCTTATACTATTTAGTTTTCAGTAACATATTTAATGATATACTAACAATTAATACCATTAAAAAGTATATTGTTCTTTAATAAATTTCAAACTCATTATTCTCGAGGGCAGATTGAAAAACTTCATCGCGCATCTTACTGATGATATCCAGTTTTCGTTTATTAATGATAATTTGTTTGATATTTTCTTTTTCAAAACTCAATGGAGAAACACCATCTTTTATTTTAAAGTCAGAAAAGTTTACAAAATAGACAAACTCCTCATTCGTAATTTCAATTCTGCGGTGATTTTTCAGGTAAGCCTCCTTGTTATATGTGTTTATCGGGACATACTTTAATACATCGTCGAACAATATCCAGGTTTCATCATCCAAATAAAATAGATCCGCCAGACTTTCAATATATACCTCAACAGAATCTCTATATTCCGGGATATTGGAATTAAAAAATCTTCTAACCTTTCTTAACTCTGGAATTTTGCTATTAAAACGCGCATAATAAACCTTTACAATATTATCCTTTAATTGAAAATTACCAACATTCTCATTGTAGTAGTCTTCTATTTCTACATCCGAAACAATAATATCCAGTCGTTGATTGATTAGTTTTGTTTCATAACTATATATGATAAGGGAATTTCTATAGTCTTCCAGTTGATTTTCAAACAGCATGTCCTCTTCCAACAAATTTCGTTGGGCCTTGTATAAAATTATCTTTTCAGATACCCAACTATTGATATAATTCTGAGCAATAAGTATACTATCCTTTGCTTTGGTACCTTGAGGAATAAAATCTTTTAACTCCGATTCATACAAGTATTCATCATATACCCTTGCAAGCACATTTTCAGAACTTTTATTAGCCCCGCCAAAACAAGAGCTAAGAATGATTAATACCGGTAGAATAAATTTCTTCAAGAAAATATTTTAATTTACTATTTCGGTCAGGACCTCTTCGTACACAAAGAAAGTATACTTTTCACGTAATTCCTTGATCCACTCCTGTTCAAGGTATTCCTGATAGCCAGCTGTAATCAGTCCCCTCGACTCATTAAAAGTTTTGGGTTCAGGAGATACTTTGCCATGTACAACAACAAAAACTGTTTTTCCTTTATAAGATTTATTGTCTGTTATTCCTTTTTTCCATTTAATAGAATCAATCAAGTCGTCGTCATTTTTCTGAAATTTCTTATGCTCTGTGCGAACAATATCCAAAGAGTCCTGGTTAACCTGTGAAATGATATCTTCCTCACTTAAACCTTTTGAAGCAATTTCTCGTGTACTTTTTACAAAAGATGTATCATTAAATGAATAAATAGTTGCATCCAATCGGGTATCCCACATGAAATCATTTTTATGAAGATCATAATAATTTTTCAAGCCAACAGTATCTCTGGTTGCAAATGTCCAGATCTTTTCATTTGTTAGTTCGAATAGCAAGATACCATCCCTATATTCTTTAACAATCGCTTTAAATTCAGGATACTTTTCTTCAAGTTTGCTATCTTCATATGCTTTACATTCCTCATCAGAAAATTCCTTGAACTTTTTATTTATAAATTCATTCAAATTTTCTTCTTTCCCAATTTTTTGATTATTTTGAATGAAAGCAGCAAATTCCTGTTGTGAATAGGTTCTATCACCCAATGTAAAAACTATAAAGTTAAGGGTAATATTTTCAGGAACTACCCATTTTCCTTTATAAATTGAAGAATCGATTAACTCATACATTCCATTCAGGCCTTCTTCATTTACTGTATAATTATATTCCTTTTTTATGTCACTAATGATAATATCACGACTCTTTTGAGCTCTTTTATCTTTTTTTAATCGTTTGGACATTTCAGGTTCCTCCTCTTCAAATGATTTAATTCCTGATTTTCCATATAGTTTAATAATGTGCCAGCCATATGAAGTAAGAACAGGTTCTGCCACATCCCCTGAGTCACTCATGGTACTAATTTCCTGGATAAACTCAGGAACCATACGGTTCACATTAAATTTAGGTAACAATCCTCCTTTGGCTGCTGATCCCTTATCATCTGAATATTCAGTAACCAGATCTTCAAAACTTTCACCATTTTTTATTCGTTGATACAATGAGTCAGCTTTTTTCTCTAGATAAACAGAATCTTTTTGTGTTGAATTTTCTGGCATTTGAAGAAATAGATGAGCTACTTCCACAGATCCCTGTGCAGGAATTCTATCGGTAATTTTAATTATATGATAGCCGAAATCAGATCTAACAGGATCAGATACCTCACCAACTGCTGTATTATATGCACCGGTTTCAAATGGGTATACCATATCAAAAACAGTGAAATAACCAAGATCGCCTCCATTACCAGGAATGGTTCTGTTATTTCTTGGAGATACCCTGTCACTGGCTGAAGGATCATCTGACATCAGCTTAGCAACTTTCGCAAAATCCTCTCCTCCTTCTACACGTTTTTTGGCTTCCATAACTTTATTATAAGCAGCCAAAGTATCTTGAGGCATAGCAGCAGAACCTACTTTAATGAGAATATGACTGGCCCTCAAATCTGTTTTCTTGCGTTCATATGCTTCTACCAGTAACTCTTCAATAATCTCTTCATTTACAAAATATGGTTCAGCCAGTTGCTCCCTGTAACCAGCCAACTCCTCGATAAAAGCAGAAACTGTATCCAATCCTAACTCTTCAGCTTCTTTTACCTTAAGTTTGAAATTAATATACAGATCCAGGTATTCTTCTATTGACTTACGGTCTATTTTCTCATCACCCTGAGTATTGTTTTTATTGTAAACATACATAAAATCGTCTACCGTAATATCTTCATCAGCCACTGACAGTAGTACCTGATCATTTTGTGCAAATAAGTTACTTGCGAAAACTAATATCAATCCAATTATTAAAAATCTTAATTTATTCATACTCATTATTGTTTGGGTAATTTTATTGTTTTTCGAGGCGCAAATATAGTTTATTAATTATTATAATTGAAGACCGAAATAATGTAAAGGAACATTATTTCAATTTTTTAGAAAATTTAACATATTAGTGCAACTATCTGCTATAATTTGGAGCCTCCCTTGTAATCGTTATATCATGCGGATGACTTTCAACAACACCAGCAGCAGTTATTTTTATAAATTTTGCCTTTTGAAGTTCATTAATATTCTTTGATCCGGTATATCCCATACCTGCCCGTAAACCACCAACCATCTGATGAATCACTTCAGACAATCCGCCCTTAAAGGGAACCCGGCCGACAATTCCTTCTGGAACCAGTTTTTTTATATCATCTTCCACATCCTGAAAATAGCGATCTTTCGAACCTTTTTGCATTGCTTCAATAGAACCCATTCCGCGGTATGTTTTATATTTCCTTCCTTCAAAAATGATTGTTTCACCAGGAGATTCATCAACACCTGCAAATAAGGATCCGGCCATAATGGTATGTGCACCAGCAGCAATGGCTTTAACAATATCACCTGTGTAACGAATTCCGCCATCAGCAATAATTGGAATTCCTGTTCCTTCTAGGCCTTTTGCCACATTATAAATAGCTGTTAGTTGTGGTATGCCAACACCTGCAATAATCCGGGTAGTACAAATGGATCCTGGACCAATTCCAACTTTTACAGCACTTACACCTAGTTGTGCCACATTTTTTGCAGCCTCTTCTGTTCCAATATTCCCAATTATCAATTCAGTATCCGGAAATTTATTTTTTACTGCCTTTATCACATTCATTACACCTTCCGAATGTCCATGTGCAGTATCAATAACAATAGCATCTACTTCCTCATTTACCAAGGCTGTGACCCTTTCAATTGTATCACGTGCAACACCTACTGCTGCTGCAACCCGCAATCGACCCCGTTCATCTTTACAAGCATTTGGACGCTCTTTGATCTTTATGATGTCTTTATAGGTGATAAGGCCTACAAGCTTATAATCGGCATCTACTACCGGTAACTTCTCTATTTTATACTCCTGTAAAATATCAGCAGCCTTTTCAAAATCAGTAAACTCAGTAGTGGTGATCAGGTTCTCTTTGGTCATCATTTCATCAACAGGTCTATCCTCATCCTTTTCAAATCTTAAATCTCTGTTTGTTACAATACCAACTAAAACATTATTCTTATCAACAACAGGGATTCCACCAATTTGATATTCACTCATTAATTGAAGGGCATCGCGTACAAGGGCCTCTTTTTCTATGGTGATCGGATAAAGGATCATCCCGTTTTCGGCACGTTTTACTTTTTTTACTTCATT
>DAOVYU010000265.1 GCA_030635465.1 Bacteroidales bacterium
AATAATAGTCAATACCTGTTATCAAATTCATATTGAACTTGGCCCTGGTTTGTTAGAATCTGTTTATGAAGAAATATTGTATTCCGAACTATTGAATCAAGGATTAAAAGTGGAAAGGCAAAAAGCAATTCCGGTCATTTGGAAGGGAAATAAAATGAACCTCGGATTTAGAGCCGATTTAATTGTTGAAAATAAAGTCATAGTTGAGTTAAAGTCTGTTGAGGCGATTAGTCCTGTATTTCCAAAGATATTGTTGACTTATCTTCGACTTACAAATATTAAACTTGGAATATTGGTAAATTTTAATGAAGCATTAATGAAGCACGGAATAAAAAGAGTAGTGAACGGATTATAACTTTCGCGACTTGGCGTCTCCGCGAGAAAAATAAACACTCACAAAGGCACTGCGACGCGAAGAAAATTAAAAGTAAAATTTGAATTTAATATTATTGGCATCGGCTCCTGTAGTAATTATTCTAGTGTATGTTTACATAAGGGATAAATATGAAAAAGAACCACTTGGTTTATTGCTAAAGACTTTATTGGCTGGTGCTTTGACAACCATTCCCATTATGTTGGTTGGAACCTGGCTTGCTAAATATTTAGTGTATTTTACAGGTTTACAATCAGCAGCCTATAATGCCTTTGTTGTAGCAGCATTAAATGAGGAGTTTTTTAAGTTTGCGGCATTGTATTATATCATTTGGCGCCATAAAGAATTTAATGAGAAATTCGACGGTATTGTTTATGCGGTTTTTGTTTCTCTGGGTTTTGCGCTTGTCGAAAACATCATGTATGTATTTCAATATGGACAAGAAGTAGCTTATACAAGAGCAATAACTGCAGTTCCTGTGCATGCTATATTAGGAGTTACCATGGGATATTATTTTTCATTGGCAAAATTCTTTGAAAAAAGAAGAACCATTAATTTCCTGACTGCACTATTGATGCCTGTTTTGTTACATGGAATTTATGATTTTATTTTAATGTCGCAGCACGAAATGTATTTACTGATATTTATTCCATTTCTTTTTTATTTATGGAGATCGGGATTTAAAAAAATGAAAGAATTATCTGATAATTCACTTTTTAAATTTAAATAGTATATAATTGAAATTAATTTTAAACATTAACCTAAATACTGATTATCATGACGATTATTGAACATATTATTGCCAATCATTCAAAGTTTGATAAAGTAAAACCTGGTGATATTGTTGATATTGAAATAGACGCACGGGCAGCACGCGACTTTGGAGGCCCTAATGTTGTAAAACATATTGAAAAAAACAACCTCACTATTGATGATGTAAATAAAACATTGTTCACTTTCGACACCAATCCTACCGGTTCGGATCAGAAATATGCCATGAACCAGCAGATCATTCGGATATTTGCACGGAAACACGGCATTAAAATATTCGATATTAATAAAGGTATTGGTACTCACACATTAATTTCTGAAGGTTATTCATATCCGGGGTCAACGTCACTTACTACTGACTCACACGCCAATATTCTTGGAGCTATCGGGTCATTTGGTCAGGGAATGGGTGATAAAGATATAGCAGCAGCATTTCATACCGGAAAAGTCTGGTTTAAAGTCCCACAATCGGCAAAAATTAACCTGAATGGTAAGCGGCCTGTTGGTATTACAGCCAAAGACATTGTCCTGAATCTTCTTAACAGATTTGGAGCTAACTCCCTTCTTGGTTATTCGGTTGAGATCTATGGTGAAGAAGTTGATAAATTCACCCTGGATGAAAGAATAACCATTTCTTCGATGGGAACTGAAATGGGGACTATAATAGTACTTTTTACTCCTAACAAAGAAGTGATGGATTATTGTGAGGCAGCTACCGGAAGAAAACTGGAACCTGTTGTTGCAGATGCAGATGCTGAGTATGCCGAAGTTTTTGATGTTGATTTGAGCAGCTTTGTTCCCATGGTATCTTTACCAGGTAAACCACATGATGCGGTAAATATCCTGGAAGCTAAAAAGGTGAAGATCGACTCTGCCTTTGTTGGGAGTTGTACCAATGGCCGAATGGAAGATTTAAGGGCCGTAGCAAAAGTATTGGAAGGCAGGAAAGTAGCTCCTGGTGTTGTGTTGAAAATAGTTCCGACAACCAATGAATTCTGGAATCAATGCCTGGAGGAAGGTTTGTTTAAAATATTTCAGGCTGCAGGTGCAATGGTATCGAATGCCGGTTGTGCAGGATGTGCTGCTGGTCAGGTTGGACAAAATGGACCTGGTGAAGTAACCATCAGTACAGGAAATAGGAATTTCCCAGGCAAACAAGGAAAAGGAAAAGTTTACCTTGCTTCACCAGCAACTGTTGCTGCGTCAGCAGTAGCCGGATACATCACCACTTATGATGATATTCCAGAAGAACCAGCAGTTTTTGAAATTGATGATCAAATCATAAAAATTGAGAAATCCAAACAAGCTGCTATATCTGAGCCAAAGTCTTCTTTTGTTGAAGGAAGGGTATGGTATATCAAAGAAGATAATATTGATACTGATATGATTTTCCATAATCGTTATCTGACAATTACTGATATTGATGAAATGGGACAATATACTTTTGATAATCTGGAAGGTTATGAGGATTTTGCTAAAAAAGCAAAACCAGGCGATATTGTTGTGGTGCAGAAGAATTTTGGAAGCGGAAGTTCGCGACAGCAGGCTGTAGATTGTTTTAAATCCTTAGGTGTTCAGGCTGTATTGGCTGAATCGTTTGGGGCCATTTATGAGCGAAATGCCATTAATGCTGCATTTCCAATTGTTACTTACAAAACTTTGGAAGGTCTTGACCTTCAGGATGGAGATAAAATCAAGGTTGATTTTGAAGCAGGGGAGATTACAAATCTTAAAAACAATAAGACAGTAAGTGGAGAGAAATTTTCGGAAGTGCAATTGGAGATTTATCAGAATGGTGGATTATTCTAAAAAAATACTTTTTAAGATTAAAGGTCAGCCTGCAGGTTGACCTTTTTTATTTTAATTTCCTATATTTGAATCAAAATTTGAATTATGAAATTATCTATGATCTGGCTATCCAGCATTTTCTTAATCCTTTTCCTTGATTCAGGAAGTTGTCAGATTGTAGAGAAAGAAATGGTTGAATATGAATTTGGCTATCCTTTTAAAACAGGCATTTATTATACATTCGAAAACTTCAAAGAAAACAGTACGATTGAAATAAATTATTTTCATGTTATTACTATCGCAAGTGAAGCGGCTTGTAGAAATGGCAGATTGAGTGATTATATCAAATATGAATCTGGCAGTGAAACTATTAAGATAAAAGGTGAAGATATTTGGGGTTATTCCAAAAAGGGAGATGTTTATGTTTCACACAGGAATATGTTTTATAAAATCTTTAAATATGGTAGTATCTGTTATCTGGTAGCTTTAAGGGGAAATACACGAGAAGACGATGAGATTCAGAAACACTTTAATGCTGCTACCTCTGAGCATCATGCCTTATTAGATGCAAATACAGGAAAAACATATGATTTTAAAACAAAATATCTTGATAGCTTATTAGTAAAGGATGAAGAACTCTATGAGGAATACCTGAATTCAAACATAAAAAAGAGAGATAAAGATTATTTATTCATTAGAAAATTCAATGAACAGCATAAAATTTATTTTCCGGTTGTAAATGAGTAAAATTCATTTTTAAATGAATAATATATACTCTTCCTGAATAATA
>DAOVYU010000019.1 GCA_030635465.1 Bacteroidales bacterium
CGGCCTTTTTTGTCAATATACATCCAGTAACTCCACCAAGTTTTATTTTGATGATTTTTATGTGAATGAAATTATTATAGATACAATCCCACCTTTTATTACAGACGTCGAAGTTGTTTCTCCAAACAATATTAATATATATTTTAACGAGGCAGTTGAAGTGAATTCGGCACAAGAACCATCGAATTATACATTAGACAATGGTATTGGCAATCCACTAACTGCTTTGCGTGATCCACAAAATTTCAATCTTGTTTATCTTGAATTTCAACAATCATTGGTACCTGAAATTAGCTATACTTTAAATGTTTCCAATATTTCGGATCTGTCTGAAAACACAATGTTAACAGAAGATCACATGGTAGTTTTTGAAGAGGTCAGCTTGATCGGTTCCTATGATATTTTGATCAATGAGATCATGGCAGATGTAAATCCAATTCCAAATATTTTGCCGGAAGCAGATTACCTCGAATTATACAATATTACTGAGCATGTGATCAATCTTGAAAATTGTACATTAAAACCTAAAGCGTCTTCCGACCCAATTCCATTTCCTTCTGTAGATATAGAACCCGATAGCTTTCTGATTGTGGTTCATTCTTCTGACGTGGAAGTGTTTAACCAGTATGGTGCTGTAATTGGGCTTCCAGGATTTTCATTAAACAATGAAGGTGAAATTATATTGCGAAATAAGCAGGGAAGTTTCATTCATGCCCTTTCCTATACCAATGAATGGTATCAGGATGAAACAAAAGAAGATGGAGGATGGTCTCTCGAACAGATAAATCCTCTGGATCCATGTATTGGTCAGCAAAATTGGAAAGCCTCCATAAATGAAAATGGAGGAACACCAGGTATCCAAAATTCTGTAATTGAGCCCCTTGTTTCATCACCAGAGATAATTTCTGTTCAGGCAATCTCAGACCACTCACTTGAGATTAGATTTTCTCATTTTATGGATAGCATGAGTCTTTCTAATACCTCGGCATATGAGGTCAATCAAGGAATAGGGTTTCCGGAAAATATTTTGATACAAGAACTCTATTTTAATGTTGTTATTTTGGAGTTTGCCAATAATTTCCAGGAGAACCACAGTTATCTTTTGACAATTGTTGATACTCTGCATAATTGTGTTGGAGCAAATATTGATATGTATTCGGGATACAATTTTATTATTCCCCTACCAGGACAACCTTTCGATATTGTGATAAATGAAATTATGGCCGATCCTGATCCACCATTAGGATTACCAGAGTATGAATACATCGAATTATTCAATACAACCTCTTCATACTTACGGATGAATAATTGGAAGCTTACCATTGGTACAAGCGAAAAACCATTACCGGATATTATCCTTGAGCCGGAAGAATATATTATTATAACAGATGATGAAGTGGTTGCTCTTTTTGGTATGTTTGGCCGCTCTTTTGGATTTTCTGGTTTGGGGTTAACAAATTCAGGAACTTCTGTTCAGCTTACAAACGAAGACAATATTTTAATTTCTTCAGTAAATTATCGTGATAATTGGTATCTGGATACCGAAAAAGAAGATGGTGGCTGGTCGTTGGAGCAGATTGATCCAACCAATCCATGCCCGGGAAAAGAGAATTGGAAGGTAAGTGAAGATCTAAGAGGAGGGAGTCCAGGGATCATTAATTCTGTTGATGCAATAAATCAGGTGGCTCCCGGCCTTCAAAAAGTTATTCCCCTTAATTCAAATACCATTGAATTGTTTTTTAATCAATTGATGGATAATTCATCTCTTATGAATTCGGCTAATTATGAAATTAATTTAGGAATTGGAAGTCCTGATCTGGTGCAATTTGATACTTTAGATGAGAAAAAAGTCACAATTAAGATATCTGGTGAGTTAAATTATCGAACAATCTATAGACTGACTCTGTCGGAGGCAATCAAAAGTTGTATTGGGTTGTCAATTCCAAAAAATTATCAAATGCAGTTTGGAATGGCAGAACAAGTGGCAAAGAGTGATATTGTTATTAATGAAGTTCTTTTTAATCCAATTGATGATGGAGTTGATTTTGTGGAGGTTTACAACAATTCAGAAAAAATCATTGATTTAACAGATTTACGTCTTGGGACAATTGAAGTTAATCAGTTTAGTCTTAATGATACCTCATACAAAGTTGTTTCTAATGAGAATATGCTTCTATTGTCTGGAGACTTCCTTTTGTTAACTAAAAGTGCATCAAAAGTTAAAGAACAATATTTTACCAAAAATCCTGATAGATTCATTGACATGAATTCCTTCCCTGTATACAGCAATGAAGAAGGAACTATTATTTTATCTGGAACCAATATGGTGGTGATAGATGCTTTTACATACAATGAAAATATGCATCACCCATTATTGAATTCTATAGATGGTGTATCGCTAGAGCGGATAAACTATGACCGACCAACTTTTGACATTACCAATTGGCATTCAGCCTCCAGTGAGGTTGGATTTGCTACTCCAGGATATAAGAATTCTCAATATAATGCCAATCAGGAAATAGATGATGAAGTTACGCTTGAACCTGAAATATTTTCACCGGATAATGATGGGTACAATGACGTGCTTAATATTCATTATGAGTTTGAAAATCCGGGATATACAGCTAATATTACTATCTTCGATTCGCAAGGAAGAATAACTAAACTGTTGGTCAGAAGTAGTATTCTAGGTACAGAAGGAACATTTTCCTGGGATGGGCGAACAGAAGATAATCAAAAAGCTTTAATTGGAATATATATTGTTTATTTTGAGGCTTTTGATATTTATGGGAATACAAAAAAATATAAAAAGTCAGCTGTTTTGGGAGGGAAGTTATAGCAGTTACTCATTACGTTTGTTGTAAAGGTTCATTGTTCTAGCAAGTCCTATTGTTGTAAAACTTTTAATAATCTCCGTGGCTGTTTTAATTTTTGGGATCATTACTTCCTCTTCTTTTTTGCTCCATTTTCCAAGCACATAATCTACTTGATATCCTTTGGCAAAATCATCACCGATTCCTATTCTGAGTCTTGCGAAATTTGATGTATTCAGGGTTTCAATAATATGGATTAAACCATTATGACCTCCATCTCCACCTTTTGTCCTTAACCTTAAAGTTCCGGTTGGTAATGCAATATCATCTGTAACTACCAGTAAGTTTTCCAAAGGAATTTTTTCCTTATCCATCCAGTATTTAATGGCTTTTCCACTTAGATTCATAAAAGTGGATGGTTTGATCACGACCAAAGTTCTTGCTTTGTATTTTAATTTACTGATATCCGCATATCGATATGTTGAAAATGTAGTTTTATCATCCAAAGCCAGAGCATCAGCAACAATAAATCCAATATTATGCCTTGTATTGGCATACTCTTGTCCTATATTCCCAAGTCCTGCAATTAAATATTTCACCTGATATCGTTAATATTGTAAACAATAAAGGTATAAAGTTACGAACCTTATACCTTTATTTATAGATAATTAATAGTTTTTATCTCTATTTGCCTTCTTTCTTTTCTCCTTGAGCCGGGGCTTCACCGCCTTCAGGAGTACCCTCAGTAGCTTCTCCTTCAGCACCTTCAGCACCTTCAACTCCTTCTTCTTCTTCTTCTTCAATTTCTTCTTCAATAACACGTGCAGTTTTTACTCTAACTATCACACTGTTTGCCGGGTCGAGTAACTCAAGCTTATCTAATTCCAAATCCCTGATCTTGACAGAACCTCCAATGGTGATATCTGTAATATCAATATCTATGTCTTCTGGTAAGTCATCAATTAATCCTTTAACACGAACTCTACGTAGTTTCTGGATGAGTTTACCTCCCTGAAGGACACCAATTGCAGTACCTTTTAGTATTACTGGAACACCAATCGAAATGTGTTTTCCAGGGTGGATTTCCAAAAAGTCAGCATGTAAAATTGCATCAGAAACTGGATGGTATTGGATGTCTTGCATGATGGCGTTGTATTCTGTACCATCAATATTAATTTTTAAGATGTAGACTTCAGGTGTAAAAACAATTTTGATAAAGGCTTTTTCTTCCATTTGAAAATGAATTTGCTCTTTACCGCCATATAATACACAGGGGATTTTCCCTTCCCTTCTGTTCTTTTTAGCATCTTTTTTCCCTACGTTCTCTCTTAGAGAACCGCTCATTGATACTGTTTTCATATTAATAAAAGTTTAGAATTTAATGATTTTATTTAAAGTGATATAATGAACTAATTGATTTTGTTTTTAAGGCTCTGTTAATTACTTCAGCAAATAGTGAAGCTGTTGACAGGACTTTAATTTTACTGCTTTCTTGTTTAAGTGGAATGGTATCTGTTACAACTACCTCTGCAAATTGTGAATTATTAATTCTTTCATAAGCTTCTCCTGAAAAAACAGGGTGTGTACAAAATGCCCGAACACTTGCTGCTCCACGCTCCATGATCAGATTTCCAGCTTTTGTAATTGATCCTGCAGTGTCGATAATATCATCAATTATTACAACGTTTTTACCTTCGACATCACCCACTAATTCCATTCTTCCTATTTCATTTGGTTTTGATCTTTGTTTGTAGCAAATCACAAAACCAGTATTCAAATGTTTTGCATATGCCGCTGCTCTTCTTGTACCACCTGTATCAGGAGACGCCATGATCAATTCCGGCAGGTTCAACTCTTTAATATATGATGTAAAAATTGAAGAGGCATAAATGTGATCAACTGGAACATCAAAAAACCCTTGAATCTGATCAGCATGCAGGTCAATGGTTACAATACGTTGTACGCCAGCTGCAGTAAGAAGATTTGCTACTAGCTTAGATGCAACGGAAACCCTTGGTTTATCTTTTCTATCCTGACGTGCCAATCCAAAATAAGGAATAACTGCTACAATTCTTTTGGCTGATGCCCTGCGAGCTGCATCAATCAGCATTAGAAGCTCAAGCAAGTTATCTGCAGGTGGAAAAGTTGACTGAACAATAAATACATCCCGACCACGAATATTTTCTTCAAAAGAAGGTTGAAATTCTCCATCAGAAAAATCAGTTACAACCACATTTCCCAGTGGATGTCCATACTTTTCTGCGATTTTTTCTGCCAGGTACAAGGTTGCCCGACCTGAAAATATAAGTGCTTTTGTTGCCATTTGGAATGTATTGCCCGATCCTATTTTGGCCGCGAAATTACTATTAATTTATCTTACTACAAATTAAATTTAATCCCGCTTGGGATTTTTCGATAAAAACAATTAGGAACTAAAAAAAAATGATAATTTTGCAAAAAGAAAGTGCATTATATAATTGCCCGGATGGCGGAATTGTGCCGAAAAAGCAGAAATCTTTAATTTCATTCTTTTTCGAGCATCCTCAAAAATTTAAACAAAACGAAGCTTAGTAAATTTTCGGGAGTAGACGCACTGGTCAGTTCATTGATAGGAAATTTAATTTAAAATGCCCGGATGGCGGAATTGGTAGACGCGCTGGTCTCAAAAACCAGTTCCTTCCAGGAGTGCCGGTTCGACCCCGGCTCCGGGTACAAAAAAGCTTTCTTTTCTATTAGGGAAAGCTTTTTTATTTTAATTTGGAATTAATGCATTGAAACCTTGAAAACAAAATTTACACTATACCTTCCTATTATTTTAGCCCTGGTTCTGATTGCAGGTATCCTTTTGGGTTATAAGCTTAAGTTAACATCGTCGGGAAATTCCCCTTTTTTTCAATTGAACACGAGAAATTACAGCAAGTTAAATGATGTGGTTAATTATATTGTTCAGGAGTATGTTGATTCAGTTAGTAAAGATAAATTAACGGAAGAAGGTATTCAAGGTATTCTTGATAACCTGGATCCTCATTCACAATATATCTCAACCAAGGAATATCATGAGGTAAATGACCCATTGTTGGGAAATTTTGAAGGAATAGGAATTCAATTCAGAATTGAAAAAGATACCATTATTGTCATCCAGACGATTGTTGGAGGACCTTCTGAAAAAGCAGGCCTGGCGGCTGGCGATCGTATTGTTTATGTAGATGATAGTCTCGTTGCTGGTGTCTCGATTGATAACAGAGGTGCAATGAAAAAGCTTAAAGGCAAAAGGGGAACCAATGTAAAAGTGGGCATTTTAAGAAGAAGGATTCCTGATATAATCGATTTTAAAATTACCCGTGATGTAATTCCTACATATAGTGTTGACATTGCTTATATGCCAACCATAACAACAGGTTATATTAAGATCAGTAAGTTTTCAGCTACGACCTATGATGAATTTAATTCGGCAATAGAAAAATTGGAAAAAGAAGGAATGCAGAATTTAATCATTGATCTTCGAGGAAATACAGGTGGCTATTTGAAAGCAGCAATTGATATTGCGGATGAATTTTTGGCTGAGGATAAATTGATTGTGTACACTTCAGGAAAAAATCAACCTAAAGAATTGTTTTATGCCACCAATAAAGGACAACTGGAAAACAATGGAATTGTTATATTAATTGATGGTGCTTCTGCATCAGCCAGTGAAATAGTTGCTGGAGCAATTCAGGATAATGACAGGGGATTAATTATTGGAAGACGATCATTTGGGAAAGGACTTGTTCAAAGACAATTAGACCTTTTAGATGGTTCGGCGGTAAGGTTAACAATAGCAAGGTACTATACACCAACCGGAAGATGTATTCAAAAACCCTATGATCCTGAGAAAGGCTTTGAGGAATATTACAGCGAATCCTATCATCGCTATTTAAATGGAGAACTGGAGGAAAAAGATAGCATTCATTTTAATGATTCACTTAAATATATAACTCCGGGAGGTAAAGTTGTGTATGGTGGTGGTGGAATTATGCCGGATATTTTTATACCAATCGAACGAGGTGAAGAGTTTCGGTATTACAATGATCTGATACAAAAAAGTCTGATATTCAGATTTGCGTTTGAATATACTGATAAGAATCGTACTGATTTTAAACAATACAATGATTTTGAGAGTTTCAATAAACATTTTAAAATAACAGATGTTTTATTTAAAGAATTCATAATATTTGGTGAAAAAAATGATGTTACTAAAAATATTGAAGGAATAGAATATTCGAAGATTAAAATCAAAACTTTATTGAGGGCTTATATTGGACGAAATTTATTTGATAATGAAGGCTTTTATCCGATTTATCTCTCTATGGATGATACATTTAATGAAGCGATATCTTCATTTAGTAACACAAAATAAGAATATAAATTAATATAATTATTAACCTAAAATTTTATAATCATGGCATTTGAACTACCCCCATTACCCTATGCAATAGACGCATTAGAACCATTTATTTCGAAAAGAACCCTGGAATTTCATTATGGGAAACATCATCAGGCATATGTTAATAATTTAAACAACCTGGTTCCCGGCACTGAGTTTGAAGGCAAGTCACTTGAAGATATCATTAAGAGTTCTGGTGGAGGTGTTTTTAATAATGGTGCTCAAGTTTGGAATCATACCTTTTATTGGAATTGTTTAGCTCCGAATGCCGGAGGTACTCCAACTGGTACTATGGAAGATGCAATTGTGGCTAGTTTTGGTTCTTTCGAAAGTTTTAAGGATCAATTTTCAAAAGCTGCTGCAACGCTATTCGGAGCAGGATGGGCATGGCTTGTTAAAACTCCTGCTGGTAAACTGGAAATCATTCAGGAAAGCAATGCAGGAAACCCATTAAAAGATGGACATACTCCACTTTTAACCTGTGATGTTTGGGAGCATGCTTATTATATTGATAAACAAAACAGACGACCGGACTACATTGCTGACTTTTGGAATCTTATAAACTGGAATGCAGTTAAAGACAAGATTTAAGTTTAAAAAGGCTCCAGTTTTCTGGAGCCTTTTTAGTATTTTTATGATGACTTTTATTCCACGGTAACACTTTTTGCCAGATTACGCGGTTGATCTACATTACAATCGCGCATCACTGCAATGTGATACGATAATAATTGTAACGGTATCGTAGCTAATAATGGAACGAGCATTTCTTCTGTTTCTGGTACTTCGATAATGTAATCTGCCAGTTTCTTTACATCTTTATCACCTTTAGTTACGATGGCAATAATTTTTCCTTTCCTGGCTTTAACCTCTTGTATATTCGAAATTACCTTTTCATAGGTTCCCTTGTTGGTTGCAATTACAACAACGGGCATTTCACTGTCAATAAGTGCAATGGGGCCATGTTTCATTTCAGCTGCTGGGTATCCTTCAGCATGTATGTAAGAAATCTCTTTAAGTTTTAATGCACCTTCAAGAGCAACTGGAAAATTATATCCTCTTCCAAGGTATAAAAAGTTTCTGGCATAAGTGAAAGTTCTAGCCAGTGTTCTTATCTGATCGTCCACATCCAATGTTTCTTTTACTTTATTGGGTATAGATTCTAGCGCATTCAGTAATTGAAAATACCTTGAGGTTTCTATGGTTCCTTTCATTTTGGCAATTCTCAAAGCCATTAAGGTAAGGATTGTAACCTGAGCTGTAAATGCTTTGGTAGAAGCAACTCCAATTTCGGGTCCGGCATGAGTGTATGTTCCGGCATGTGTAGCCCTGGGAATTGAGGATCCAACCACATTACAAATACCAATAATAGTTGCACCTTTTGATTTTGCCAGTTCAATGGCTGCCAGGGTATCAGCAGTTTCACCCGATTGAGATATTGCAATAACAATATCATCCTCATTTATTATCGGATTGCGATACCTGAATTCAGAAGCATATTCAACTTCAACATGCGTTCTTGCCAAATCTTCAAATAAATATTCGCCAACAAGTGCAGCATGCCATGATGTGCCACAGGCAATAATAGTAATCCTTTTGGCATTAGCCATTTTTTGCTCATAATCGATAATACCACCAAGTTTAACAATCCCTTTTTTGGCATTTAACCTGCCTCTCATGCTATCAAGAATGGAACTGGGTTGCTCGTTTATTTCTTTAAGCATGAAATGATCAAATCCACCTTTTTCTAATTCAGTCAGGTTTAATTCAAGTTTTTGGATGTACGGTGTTTTATTCTTATTCTTTACAGTTCTTATTTTAATTTCTTCACCTCTCCTGACACTGACAATCTCTTCATCGTTAAGATAAACAACATCTTGTGTATATTCAGCGATTGGGGCTGCATCTGAGGCCAGATAATAATCATCATCGCCGATACCAACTACCAGGGGACTACCTTTTCTGGCAGCAATCAAAAGATTAGGTTCATCTTTTGAAATAATTACAATGGCATAGGCTCCAACAACTTGGTTGAGCGCAATCCTTACTGCTTCATCCAGGCTGACATTTTCATTGTTTTTAATATCTTCAATAAGATGGATCAATACCTCCGTATCAGTATCACTTGAAAACTTATATCCCCTTTTTATTAACTCTTCCTTAATGGAAGCATAGTTTTCAATGATTCCATTATGAATAATAGCCAGGTTTTGTGATTGGGAAAAATGAGGGTGAGCATTGACATTATTTGGTTCGCCATGAGTGGCCCACCTGGTATGACCAATACCAATTGTTCCTTCAATGCTTTTACCTGATACAAAACCTTCAAGGTCAGTTACTTTTCCTTTTGTTTTGTACAATTTTAAATCACCGTCCAATAATGCAATACCTGCACTGTCATATCCTCTGTATTCAAGGCGATATAGGCCTTTCATCAATATGGGATAAGCTTGTTTCGATCCAATATATCCTACAATTCCACACATAATATCAGGAGTTTAAAAAAATCGGGCAAAGTTAATGAATATACGCTTAAAGAAAAAAATCATTTTTGTCATATTCATCTATTACTCTAGAAGCGTATAAGTCACGTTTAAATACATTTTCGGGAGAGTTGCATTATCAGGGTCTGTACCAAATATAGAAACCTGATTTGCATTGACAGATTTACCAGAAGTATACAATACAAGACCATACTCTGGGGTACCATTCAATAA
>DAOVYU010000069.1 GCA_030635465.1 Bacteroidales bacterium
ATAGAGAGATTACCCAAAGATAAATTCCGGATTTTCATTACCGGAACAAAAGATGAAGGAAAATTATTGCAAAATGATATTCTGGATAAATACCCGGAAGTTATTGATATGACTGGTAAACTTACTTTAAAGGAGTTGATCAGTTTTATCAATGCATGCGATGGTTTAATAGCGGCAAGCACAGGCCCATTACATATTGCAGCAGCACTTGGTAAAGTGGCCCTGGGAATTTATCCACCTATCCGACCAATGCATCCGGGAAGATGGGCGCCAATTGGATCAAAAGCAAGTTATGTAGTTGAAAATCAGGATTGTTCGAAATGCAGGAAAGAAACTTTTTGTGAATGTATGGAAAACATCCAGCCTATAGCAGTTAAAAATAAACTTTTATCTTTAGTGCATGGCTAAGTCATTTTTTCAAACAGTTGATAAATGGATGGTAATCGTCAATCCCAATGCAGGGGTGGGTAAAGGTGAAAAAGACTGGGGGAAAATCTATGATTTTTTGATTAAGAATGATATTCCATTCGATTCGGTTTTTACCAAACATAAAGAACACGCCATATCCCTAACCACTAAATTCATTAAAAAAGGATATCGAAAATTTATTGTTGCAGGTGGTGATGGCACTTTGAATGAAGTTGTAAATGGTATTTTCTTTCAAAAAAATGTACCAACTACTGAATTTTTGCTATCCATGATACCTGTCGGAACTGGCAATGATTGGTGTCGTACATTCCATATCCCTTTTAAATACAAACAAGCCATTAAAGTTATAAAGAAAGAAAAATCATTTATCCAGGATATTGGAAAGGTAAACTATTTCAATGCTGCAAATCAGAAACGACGCTATTTTATCAATGTTGCAGGCATGGGTTATGATGCTGTGGTAGCTGCCAAAACAAATAAGGATAAAGAAATGGGAAGAGGCGGAGCACTCACTTATTTGAAGAATCTGTTTACTAGTCTCCTCTTTTTTAAACATTCTGATACTGAGGTTAAAATTGATGGTGAAAAAGAGGGATTAAAAAGTAAAACATTTAGTTTAAGTGTGGGCATTTGTAAATACAATGGAGGTGGTATGATGCAGTTGCCGAATGCCATTCCTGATGATGGCTTACTGGATATGACACACATTAAAAAGTTGGGGAAATTTACTGTTTTAAAGGAAATAAAACACCTGTATGACGGATCCTTTATCAAACATCCAAAAGTAGATACCTACACAGGAAAGTCTTTTCAAATTAATTCTAAACCTCAAATTCGTCTGGAGGCAGATGGTGAATCATTGGGGCATTCGCCATTTACATTTGAGATTATCCCCAAAAGTTTACGGGTAGTGGTTGGAGATGTAGAAAAAGAATAATAATATTACAATTTTTATACTTTCTCAGTTTAATAAAGAAATATCCCCCTCTGGAGGGGGCAGGGGGAAGGAAAATGGAAAAAGCTGGCCCAAATAACAATTGGCATTACAATAAAAAACTACAACCATTTGCAAATAGTCTCCGGAAATCGATGACCAAAGCAGAGGCTTGTTTATGGTAATATGCTCTCAGGGCTGGCAAATTGAAAAATTGGCAATTTAGAAGACAAAGGCCGGGTTTGAACTTTATAGCTGATTTTATGTGTAAAGACCTGCTTTTAATTATTGAGGGTGATGGATATTCACATATTTTTAAAGAAACCATTGATAAGGATATTAAAAAAGAAAAAGTGCTGGAAGAAGTTGGGTATAAGGTATTAAGGCTTCATGATGAGGAAGTACTCAATGATATGGATAATGTAATCCGGGAATTGGAATGTCAGGTTGAGATTAGAAGAAATGAGTTGGGAATTCCACCCCCTGACCCCCGCCAGCGGGGGAAATAGGTTTCAAAATTTAGTACTAACTGAAATTAAAATAATAATGTATAGATATCTCTTGGCTTCAAGTGTCCATCTTGAAGATTATTTTTAAACATAATTTAAATTATTTTGAGGAGCCGATTGGTGAAAAGAAGGTGACCCAAAAATTCAAAATTCCTTACTGTTCAGTTTTGTACAAAGCCTGTTGACCATCGTACACATTTCTGTTTTATTGTTTCTGCGTTCATGAGTAAGCTATTGAAAAATAGTAATTTAGTGCATTTGGCATAATACATGAAACTTGTAGTATTTCAATTGAGAAAAATGATAAAAAACTACATTAAAACTACCATAAGAAGTCTTGCTACACGAAAAACCTATTCCCTGATCAACATTCTTGGATTGGCAATTGGTATTGCCAGTTTTTTAATTATATACTTATTTATTTCTGATGAATTAAGTTATGACCGCTATCACAAAAAAGCAGAAAATATATACCGATTGGTAAATGTTTATGATTTTGATGGGGTAGGAGAAAATTCTGCCAGTGCTCCCTTTCCTGTTGCTTTTGCATTGAAGAACGAATACCCGGCGATGATCAAAAATATAGTTCGCATATTTAATTTTCAGGCACCCAGAAGTTTTGTGGAATACGAAGAAAAAAAGTTTAATGAAAAATATTTCTTTTTTGCAGACTCTACATTCTTCGACATTTTCGACTATACTTTTATTAAAGGAAATCCTGAAACAGCCCTGGATGAAAATGGTTCGGTTGTAATTACAGAATCTGTTGCCCGAAAATATTTTGGAAATGAAGACCCCATGGGAAAAACCATTCGTTTCGAAACATCCATGAATCTGAATGTTACAGGTGTGGTTGAAGATGTCCCCCGTCAATCCCATTTTCGTTTTGATTTTATTGGTTCTATGTCAACATTACGCGTGCAATTTGGTGGCCAATTACCAAAAACATGGGTGTGGAATCCTTGCTGGACCTATATGGTTTTGGCTGATAATGTAAAACCCACTGAATTGGAAGCGAAGTTTCCCCAATTTGTTCAGAAATATTTTTACGATGCTGAAAAGGATAATATTTCAATGTATTTACAGCCGATGCTTGACATCCATCTGAAATCAAAACTGGATTATGAAATTACCAGTAATAACAATATTACATCCATCTATATTTTATCAGCTATTGCGATTTTTCTCTTAATCATTGCCATTATTAATTATATGAATATGGCCACAGCTACTTCAGCTACAAGAGCTAAAGAAATTGGTATTAAAAAAGTTTCAGGGGCTCATCGCTTACAATTGGTCAGGCAATTTTTAAGCGAATCCATTATTATGAGTTTTATATCCTTGATCATTGCACTCATTCTAGCTGAGTTTATAATTCCTTTTTTTAATGATTTCACCAGAAAGAATATTTCGATGTATTCCTTATTCGAACTTCAGAATATTATTTTGATAATCGTGTTAGGTATTTTAATTGGAGTATTATCCGGTTTGTATCCCGCTTTTTATTTAGCACGTTTTAATCCAATAGTTGTTTTAAAAAGTTCAATAAAACAGGGAGCCAGAAGTGGACTGCCACGAAAAATACTGGTTGTACTGCAGTTTACCATTTCCATTACATTGATTATCGGAACACTGATCATCAATGAACAATTGAATTACATGAAAAATGCAGACCTTGGATTTGATAAAGAAAACATAATTGTTTTACCCATTAACCGGACACCCATTGCAAAAATATACCCCACTTTTAAAAAGGAATTACTGAATAATGCAAGTATCGAGAGCGTAACCTCTATGGATGATATTTTTGGAGCATCGCATAATACCCATGAATTCAGGCCTGAAGGAATGCCTGATGATCAATGGCAATTTTATCCTGCCCTGGTGGTGAAATATGATTTTTTAAAAACCTTTGATATAAAATTAGTAGCTGGAAGGGATTATAATGAAGCCAATAAAACAGATCCCATGAATGGCATCCTTATAAACGAAGCCATGGTAAAACATATGGGATGGGATGATCCCCAGGATGCATTGGGTAAAAAGTTTAGGTCATTAAGTGGTGAAGAGCGGGTAATAGGTGTTTTCAATGACTTTCACCCCACCTCCCTGCATGAAGCATCCGGCCCCTTTGTATTAAATATGAAAGAACTCCCTGGTGAAGTAATGTGGTTTTTGAAATATATGGTTATTAGAATTCAACCTGGTAGTGAAAATAATGCCTTGATGTTTATTGAGAAGATGTGGAACAAAACTGCACCCAATAGACCGTTTGAATACTTCTTCCTGGATGAAGAATTGGGTGATTTGTATAGTGATGAAGAAAATCTCAGCAATCTATCACTGATTTTTACCATCATCGTCATTTTTATTGCAGCTCTTGGTTTACTAGGATTGGCTTCTTTTATGGCAGAGCAAAAAACAAAGGAAATTGGAATCAGAAAAGTACTGGGGGCCTCTATATTTAGCATTGTAAAAAATATTTCCAAAGAGTTTATATGGCTCATTCTTTTGGCCAGCATTTTTGCCTGGGTAATTGCTTATATTATCATGAGTGATTGGCTGAATCATTTTTCATATCAAGTTACATTGAATTGGTTTACGTTTATACTGGCAGCTTTAATCGCTATGGGATTATCCTTATTGATTACCAGTTTCAGGGCTTTAATGGCATCACGAACAGATCCTGTAATTACTTTAAAACATGAATAATCAATAGAACACAGAATTAAAATACCAATCATGATAAAAAATTATTTATTAAGCTTATTCCGTAATATCACCAGAAATAAATTTTATTCCGCTTTAAATATTGCTGGATTATCTATTGGACTGGCAGCAGCAATCTTAATTTTATTGTACGTTCAGGACGAACTTTCGTATGATAAATACCATAAAAACCATGAACAGATCTACAGGGTAGAATCTCACTTTACCATAAACAACAAGGAGGACCTTTTTGCCATTGTACCCATGCCAATGGGACCAGCCTTAAAACTGGAATTTCCGGAAGTAAAAGAATTTGTTCGGTTTATGGATGCAGGTAGTAATACACTTTTCAGATACAAGGATAAAGAGTATTATGAAGATCATTTTGTGTTTACCGATTCAACAATATTTGAGGTATTTACTTATAAATTGATTTATGGTGATCCTAAAAAATGTTTAACAGAACCTAAATCTATAGTATTAACTGAGAAAATTGCGAAAAAATATTTTGGTAATGAACATCCTATGGGTGAATTCATAATATCTGGCAGTGGTAAAAGTTATAAGGTAACTGGTGTCATGGAAAATTTACCAGGAAATTCACATTTAAAATTTGACGCACTTATATCAGGATCATCTCTTATTGAAGATATGGGAGAGGATGAATTTAATAGTTTGGATCCTGAACGATTTTGGAACCTTGGTGTTTATGCCTATTTGCTGTTACATGAAAATTCAAGTATGCAAAATATTCATGATAAATTTGAACCCTTCAATGAAAAATATATGAAGCCCATTGGGGATCAGATCAATGCCAAATTTAAGCTCCTTTCTACACCATTAGCTGAAACCCATTTCAGGAAAGGTTTGGGCGCAGAACAACCAACGGGAAACATGTCGTATATTTATATTTTTACTGCAATAGGTATTTTCCTTTTATTGATAGCAGCCATCAATTATATGAATATGGCCACTGCACGTTCAGCAAACCGTTCGAAAGAAGTTGGTATTCGAAAAGTTGCAGGTGCATATAGAACCCAGTTGACACGGCAATTTATTGGGGAATCTCTGGTAATGTCACTTCTTGCTATGTTGATTGCAATTTTATTGGTTACTTTACTACTTCCTAATTTTAATGATTTAACAGATAAGACTTTAGATTTTAACCTTATTTCAAATCCTTTAACTTTTCTGGCAATTTTGCTACTAGCTATAGTTGTGGGATTGATATCTGGCAGTTATCCTGCCTTTTATTTGTCCTCATTTGCACCGGTAAAAGTTTTAAAAGGAAGTTTGAGAGGAAATACAAAAGGAGGCGGAGCATTAAGAAGGATACTGGTAGTTATTCAATTTTTCATAGCAATAGTGATGATAATTGGAACAATTGTGGTTTCAAGCCAACTGCATTTCTTGAAAAATAAAGATCTTGGATTTGATGAGAAAAATCTATTGGTAATGGAAATTCAGGATACAACATTTCGCAACAAAATTGAAACGTTTAAAAAAGAGCTATTGAATAATCCGGATATCTTATCAGTTACGAATTCAACTGGAGTTCCGGGTAGAATAAGATGGATTCAGGTATTAAAGATTGAACATGAAGATCAAATGCAGGACCACACAATAATCCTTGCCCAAACAGATTATGATTATGCAAAAACCATTGGTTTTGAATTTGTTCAGGGACGGGATTTTGACAGGAAGATGGGAACAGACCAGGAAGAAGCTGTCATTATCAATGAAATGGCAGTGAAAGAGTTCGGGTGGGAAGATAATCCCATTGGTAAAAAAATTCACCATGGTTGGGAGTTGGATGGAACTGGAGGAAGGGTAATGAAAGTTATCGGCGTGGTCAAGGATTTTCATTTCAAATCGTTACATAATAAAATAGA
>DAOVYU010000017.1 GCA_030635465.1 Bacteroidales bacterium
ATAAATGCATGTGTATCTGATAACAATCCTATTCGGGTCATATCCTGATAGTACTTTTTTTAGTTCTAAATTTAATAAATGGAGAATTATCCACAAGACTAATAAAAATATTTCATCTGCGGTTATTCGAAGAAGTAATTTAATGATTTAAATTAATGAACCTGGCCTGGTGTTGGAATACTTCCGCCAACTGATTTTTTTGCTATATCAAAAGTAATTTCAAGGCACATCCAGGATCTAACAGCCATCTCGTCAAAAATTGACGGATTCCATCTGATAAGGCGAACAACCCTGATAGCTTCTTCTGTACATCCTCCACCCAATGCTTTATCTATAATAATATTAGAAATCCTACCACTTGGTTCAACTACAAATTTCAACTTAACAGATCCTGATACATTCTGCTTAAATGCAGCTTCAGGATATACCAAGTTACTCCCTACAAAGTTTCCAAAATTATGATTGGTCCCTGGATAAACAGGCTTTGGTGTTTTATCTACATCAACAAACTCGTAAACCTTACCACTTGTATCAAAAGGCATAAAGGGATACGCAATTTGATCATAACCCCTGTTTTTAACTAGTTTTTGATATCTTTTTATATCAAATTTGATGGCAAACTGGTGCTTGTAAGGTATTGGAAGTCCAATGTCAGTTGCAGGATACCATAATATTTTCCTGCAGATTCTTAAAGCTTCAATGTCCAATTCGTCTGATACTGATTTTGAAACTTTGTAATTGCTAGCCGAGCCATCAGCGTTCACAATGAACGAAATATCAACTTCTCCTTCTTCATTATTTTTCAATGCCTCTTTAGGATAAACCATTTCTTCTTTAATAAATTCCTTAGTAAGTCTTTTCCCACTATAACATTGAGGACTTATTACGTTTTGGGCAACCAAGTTGCCAGGCAAAATAACAATTATCATAATCATTATCCACCAATCAATCATTTTGTGATTTTTTAATGTTTTCATAGTTATGGTTTTATGCCATTAAAATTAATAAAAATTCACTACAAAAATGATTAATATATAAAATAACTGACTGAGGTATAATATTTGATTATTTTCAGCTTTCGCAATATGCCTTTTTACAAAGGAATAAATTGTGAAATGATTTCGTAATTTTACAGAAAAAACAAATGGAATTTTTTTATTTGGCAATTGGATTATTCGTTGGGGCAATAATTGTGTGGTTGGGTATGAAAAGTAGACTCACCAGGCAAAATAGTGTTTTACAACAAAAATTAGCAGAATCAGAACGATTAAAACAGGATGAGATTAATTCGCTGGATAAAGAAAAAAGCATTTTAAATGAAAAATATATAAACTTTCAAGAAAGCAACGAAAAATTAAATACCGAAGTATCTGCTGAAAGAAGCCGGAATAAAGAACTTACTACACTTATTGCCACCTCTGAAGCAGATTATAAAAATTTAAAAGAGAAACTAGATCATCAAAAAACAGAACTGGAGGAGATGCAAAAGAAATTGACGATGCATTTTGAAAACATTGCCAATAAAATCCTTAAGAATAACTCTCTGGAATTTACACAGGTTAACAAGAAAAACATCAACGAAATATTAAATCCCTTAAGGGATAAAATCCAGATATTTGAAAAAAAGGTTGAAGACACATACCAAAAGGGGATCAAAGACCAAACCGATTTAAAAGCTGAAATAAAAAAATTATACGATTTGAATTCCAGAATTAGTGAAGAGGCAAACAATCTTACCAGAGCGTTAAAGTCCGATTCGAAAAAACAAGGAAACTGGGGTGAATTTATTTTGGAGCGTGTATTAGAACGTTCAGGTTTGGTAAAGGGTCAGGAATACGATACCCAAATTACTGCTCGTAATGAACAAGGTGATTTGATAAGACCTGATGTAGTAGTTAAGTTACCTGAAAACAAACATATCATTATTGACTCGAAGGTTTCACTTTTGGCTTATGAAGCATTTGTAAATACAGAAGATGTTGAAAAGAGACCTGTCCTACTTAAGCAACATGTTGAATCCATAAAAAATCATATAAAAGGATTAAGTGATAAGAATTATCAAAATGCAACACTTTTCGACACTCCGGATTTTGTATTACTTTTTATGCCCATCGAATCAGCATTTAGTGTTGCGATTCAATATGATGCTGATTTATTCAATTTAGCATGGGAGAAAAAAATAGTCATTGTAAGTCCCACTACCTTATTGGCTACTCTCCGGACTGTTTCCTCCATCTGGAAGCACGAAAAACAAACTCAGAATGCCCTTGAAATAGCCCGGCAGGGAGGTGCCCTTTATGATAAATTTGTTGGATTCTTGAAGGACCTGGAAGATCTCGGGTTACAAATTAACCGAGTAAGTAAAACATATGATATTGCACGAAATAAACTTTCAGATGGTTCTGGAAACCTAATCAAAAGGGTGGAAACTTTAAAAAAATTAGGAGCTAAAGCAAGCAAATCATTACCCGAAAAATATATTGAAGACATGGATAATTAAAATCTAGAATAATGCAGCTGATTTTTATAATCATATCATTCATTCTTTTTATTGGAGTTGTTCCAGCACAAAAATCCAGTAAAAAGAAATTATTTAAAACCGATTTGGTTTCCTTATACGATGAAAGCAGATTCACAAAATTCAGTGCAGAAATTTACCATACTTCTGATGATACATCAACAGTGTATGTCGCAATTAACTTAAGCGATTTAACGTATTTACCAGATATGCAGTCAGGAACCCAGATGGCACGATTTAAAATTTATTACGAACTATTTAACAACTATGAAGCAAAGGAACCTATAGATACAGGGTCATTTTTTTATACTGATGATCAGTACTATAATTTGGAGGGAGAGATGACGATTAATTTTGACATCTCTGCTCAATCTCCTAATAATTACCTGATCAACATCACATTGACCGACCTTAACAGAAAACAAGACAATGATGTATTCAGATTTTATAATATCGTTAAAAGCAACAAATATACAGCTCAAAATTTCCTGGTTACCGACAATGATGGCTATCCGATATTTGAAAAAAATATCAAGCCCGGGCAGTATTTTAAAATTCAAAGCTCACTAATAGATTCAGGGCAATTGTATATCAGATATTACAACCGGGAATTACAGGTAGCTAAAACACCTTTTTCTACTGATAAAAATGTCTCATTTAAATTTGATCCGGATAGTATCTATTCTGTGGTCGTCAAGAATGGAGTGACAGATCTATTGGAACTACCATATCACGGTATTTATCATTTTCAAACAAATATTGCCCAAACAAATGGTTTAGCCCTTTTCCATTTTGATAATGGGTTTCCAGATATTGGAACACCACTGCAAGCAATTCTTCCACTCAGATATTTAACCACTCAGAAAGAATATGATGCACTTATAGATGCAGAAGAACATAAAGCAGCAGTAGATAATTTCTGGTTAAAACGAGCTACTTACCAGCCTGAGCGGGCTAAAAACATGATATCGAGATATTATCAGCGGGTATGGGATGCTAACATGCTTTTTTCTTCTTATCAGGAAGGATGGAAAACCGACCGTGGATTAATTTACATAATTTATGGACCACCATCAGAAGTATACCGAAAAACTGGTGAAGAAGAATGGATATATGGTGAACGTAACAATCCTCTATCTATAAAATTTTATTTCTATAATATTGAGAACCCTTTTACACTAAATGATTACAGTTTGAATCGACAACCCACATACAAAACAAGTTGGTATATTGCAATCGAGAACTGGCGTCGTTGAAAAAAGCTGTATATTATTATTACATTTGAAAAATATCCCTGCTTATTGATATGCTGAAAAAATTACTGATTTTCTCTCATTTTTTAATGCTGGCAATGGTCTCATATTCTCAACAAACATTTACCATTGCTGAGATAAATTATATGTTATCACCGAATAATTCTTATGTGCAAATAGACACAACTTCAAATGCTCAATTTTTCTCAGGATTTATAACTGCACCAATTGTTATCAATGAAAAAAGTACGTTTTTAGCTGGAATAAGGGGAAATAGCTGGAAAGTAAGCTATACACCAGAACAAGTTTGGCCTGAGACATATTACTCATTGGGGTTATCCCTGGGATATAATCATAAATTTAATGAAAATAAATCCTTTCTCTTTATTCTATTGCCACGTTTAAATTCTGATTACAGAAATATCAATTCTAATGCTTTGCAATTAGGATTATTTACAACGTACTCAAAACGGAGCTCAGAAAAATTTCTTTGGAAAGTGGGGATGTATTTTAGTACCGAGTTTTTTGGACCTTTTGTGGTTCCACTATTTGGATTGAACTGGGATATATCTTCTAAAGTAAATATAAAAGGGGATTTACCCATCTATGCAAAAATTAAATACAAGGTTGGTAATAATTTCTCAACAGGGTTGGGCTATATTGCCCTGGTTTCATCTTATCGGCTCACTGGAGAATTTAATGATGCATATACTTCCAGGTATGCCATTGAACCTTATGCATTTGCTGAAGTTAAATTTCTGAAGCAATTATATTTTAATACAAAACTTGGCTATACCATGGGACGAAAATATCCTGTTTATGAATATGATGACCGCCTGGATTGGCAATTATCATTTATCAAATTTGGAGATGATCGAACACAATTAAATCCTGAAATTTTAGATAATTTTTTCTTCGAATTCGGCCTTGCATTTAAAGTAGAGGTAGCAGATAACAAATAATATTTATTTATTCTTTCTGCGATTGCGCTCCTTCATAATTAAACTCAATTCCCTGCTCGTTTGTCCGGCAATGGACGTATTCTCTTCTGTTCTTCTAATTAAATATGGCAAAACAGATTTTACAGGCCCAAATGGAACATACTTGGCCACATTATATCCTTCATGAGCAAGATTAAAACTAATGTGATCACTCATGCCAATTAATTGTGAAAACCAACAGCGGGGATCATCTTTTGGAATTTTATGTTCCTCCATCAATTCACACATATATTGTGAACTATATTCATTGTGAGTGCCATTAAAAATTGAAATGCGATCGATGTGCTCAATACAAAATTTAAGTGCTGCATTATAATCCCTGTCTGTGCTATCTTTATCAGGTTGGATAGGATCTTTATAACCCTTTTCTTCAGCACGGGCCCTTTCTTTTTCCATATATGCACCACGAACAAATTTAGCACCCAAATAATAACCTTTTTTCACTGCTGTATTATATGCTTCTTCTAATTTTCCCAGCCTATCCCATCGATACATTTGGTAAGTGTTAAATACAATAGCTGTATCCTTATTGAACTTTTCCATATTCTCGTATACCACTTCATCTATGAAATTCTGGAACCAGGAATCTTCAGCATCAATCAAAATGGGAACATTATTGTCAAAAGCAGTCTGACACAATTTACCTACCCTTTCCCTGAAATTATCCGCTTCTTTTTTCTCGTCAATTGTTAATTCTAATTTTGCACTAACTTTTTCTAACACAATTTCCTTCGTGAAAGCGGTTGGCTTAAAAACAGCATAAGGAATGTTTTCATCTTTAGTGGCGTTATAAATTGTTTTAAGGGTTTCTTCCATAGCGAGGTTAATATCTTCTATAGTTTCTTTTCCTTCTACTGAATAATCCAAAATGGCATGCACTTGGAACTTTTCCAATACTCTTACATTATTCTGACATTCTTCGATGGATTCGCCCCCCACAAAATGAGAAAAAATTGTTGGTTTTACGGCCCAACCAACCGGCAAGCCTAATTGTATAGCAAAGGTTGACAACTTTTCACCAATAAACACCAATGAATTATTACCAATTAATTTAAACAAATAATACGCTTTTAGTAAATCTTTATTCGATCTGCTTTTAAATGCTATTTCTGTGTTTTCAAATGATAACATACTTTATATATTTAACAAATTGTTAAAACTAAATTATTGAATCCATAAAAATACCTCAAGAATACATATGTTGCAAGAAAAAAATCCAACTCTTCAAATTTATACAAAATTGAAATATTACAATAAATTTTGTCAATTTCAGATATTGGTTATTTTTGCTAATATGGAACAAACTATTATCAACTCCAGCGGTTATTCTATTTTTATAGGAAATGATGTTTACGATACAATTCGATCATTTTTATATCGTTATGAATTTTCAGAGCATAAAATCTTTGTATTGGTAGATCACAATAGCCGGAGATATTGTTTACCCCGCCTGATGAGCAATATACAATTATTCCAGAAAGTTCATATCCTGGAGGTCCCAAATGGTGAAGAAATAAAAGATATTAGTTATTGTCAGAAACTGTGGCAGGAAATGGCTGATAATAACGCTGACCGAAATTCCATTTTAATCAATCTGGGTGGAGGTGTAATAAGTGATCTGGGTGGTTTTGTAGCAGCAACCTTTAAAAGAGGGATCAGTTTCCTCAATATTCCAACTACTTTACTTTCGATGGTGGATGCTTCGATTGGAGGAAAAGTAGGTATCGATATGAAGGGTCTAAAAAATCAAATCGGCCTTTTTTCTAATCCGCAAGTGGTTTTTGTTATACCCGAATTTCTTGATACATTACCAAGAAGACAACTAGTAGCAGGATTTTCTGAAGTTATCAAACACGCTATTATTTATGAAAAAAATTATTGGGAAGAATTATCCAATCAATCTTTTGATGAGATTAAGGATTGGAAGGAATTAATTGATTGGTCGGTTGAAGTAAAGAATAATTTTATTACTGAAGATCCTCTCGATAAAGGATTTAGGAAAGTATTAAATTTTGGTCATACCATTGGCCATGCCATCGAAACTTTTTCATTTCAAAATGACAATGAATTTTTATTACATGGCGAAGCCATTGCCATTGGAATGATCTGTGAATTATACATATCAAGTAAAGTAACACGATTGCCCAAAAGTGAAATGGATGAAGTGATCCATTATATATCTTCACTTTTCAATCATTATCCACTTCGCTCTGGGAATTTCGATTTGATTCTTGATATCATGAAGCATGACAAAAAGAATACAGGAAATAACTACAATTTCACTTTGCTTTCTTCCATCGGAAATAGTATGATAAATCAGGACGTAGATGCCAAACTTATACTGGATAGTCTCAGATTTTATCAAAACCTTGGCAGTTAGTTTACACAATAAATTACTTTTTATCATATTTTATTGATACATGGAGGTTGTCGCCCTAACAAAAAAGAATAAAATTTTAAAAGGAGAAATCAATCTTCCAGCTTCAAAAAGTATTTGTAATCGAGCTTTAATTATTAACTATCTCACTAATAACCAACTTGAGATACACAATATTTCACAGGCAGATGATACTCAATTATTAACTCGGTTGCTGAGCATCATTTCAACTACAAAATCATCTGATATTACAACCGAATTAGATTGTGAAAATGCAGGAACTGTTATACGATTTTTAACAGCTTTGTTGGTAAATAAATCAGGAGACTGGATACTAACAGGCTCCGACAGAATGAAAGACCGCCCAATAGGCATATTGGTAGAATCCCTTGTTCAATTGGGGGCAGAAATAAATTATCTTGGAAAAATTGGATTTCCTCCGCTTCAAATTAAAGGAAAATCCATAGCAGGTGGTAATATAAAAATAGATGGAAGTGTAAGTAGTCAGTTTATTTCAGCACTTTTGCTAATTGCTCCCAAATTAAAAAATGGGCTACATCTATCACTTTCTAATAAGATTAGTTCAAGGCCTTATATCGAAATGACTTTGGATCTGCTCAAATATTTTGGGATCAACTATACATTTAATGGAAACGAAATTCATATCAAGGAACAACAGTTTAAAGGTAGAGAGTTATTCGTAGAACCTGACTGGTCAGCTGCTGCTTATTGGTATGAGATGGTTGCTTTTGCAGATGAAGCAGATGTTTTGTTGAAAAATTTATGTCCCGGTGATACTTTAAACCCGACTTTAAAATCAGGGTTAACAAAGTATAACAAAAGCATACAAGGCGATTCCATTCTATCTGAGATTTATCAATCATTTGGAGTAAATACTGAAATCACTGAGCAGGGAATAAGATTAACTAAAAAAGATAAACCTGTTTCTCAATTTGAATTTGATTTTACCAGTCATCCCGACCTGGCACAGTCGATCATTGTTACCTGTGCAGCACTTGGAATAAAAGGAACTTTTACAGGTCTTGAAAGTTTACGGATAAAAGAAACTGATCGTTTACAAGCACTACAAACTCAACTTCAAAAACTTGGATTTAAAACTGAAATAGTTCAAAGCTCTTCAGAAGGGATGCCTACTGAAAAGTTCGAAGTCCAAAGTTATAAGCCAGATTTAATCAAAAACAGTCAATCAATCCCGATAGCAATGAGGATTGTCGAAACATTCCAAGATCACCGAATGGCCATGGCTTTTGCACCCCTGGTAATAATTTTTGATGATATTCAAATTGAGAACCCAGCAGTGGTTTCAAAATCTTATCCGGAATACTGGGGAGATTTGAATAAAGTTAAAATTCATACATCTTTTAACCATTAACCTGACAGACATAGGTCTTAAATTTATCTTCGGTAAAACCTTAATGTTTATTATTTTTAAATATCTTTGCTCTTGCACACGCAAATGAATTGGTATTATGACTGTTGACATTTTCATCCCCTGTTTTATTGACCAGATCTTTCCTCAAACAGGTATGAATATGGTTAAGATACTTGAAAAATGTGATGTTGAAGTATTCTACAACGACCAGCAAACCTGCTGCGGACAAATGGCTTTTAATAGTGGATTCTGGGACGAGGCAAAAGAGTTAGGTGAAAAGTTTATTAAGGATTTCCTTAATGACCGCCCAGTTGTCGCCCCTTCGGCATCATGTGTGGGATATGTGAAAAATTACTTTGACAAACTATTTTTCAATACTGCCTTACATATCGAATATAAACGATTGCAAAAAAACATTTTTGAGTTTTCCGACTTTATGGTCAATAAACTTGAAATTACAGATGTAGGAGCCACATTCAATCACAAGGTAACCTATCACGATTCCTGTGCAGCTTTGCGTGAGTATGGTATCAAAGAAGAACCAAGAAAGTTGCTTGAAAAAGTAAAAGGACTGGAATTAATTGAGATGAAAGATACGGATGTTTGTTGTGGTTTTGGAGGAACATTCTCAGTTAAACATGAAGCCATTTCTACAGCCATGGCCGAACAGAAAGTACAAAATGCTCTAAATACAGAAGCAGAATACATCATTTCAACCGATTCTTCCTGCCTCATGCACCAGGAAGGTTATATCAACAAATTTAAGCTTCCTATAAAAGTAGCTCATTTAGCTGATGTACTTGCATCAGGATGGTAGTAACAGTAAATTTCAAATTGCCTATATTTGATCCTATGCTTTATCCCAATAAATATCCGTTACTGCTTATTTATTTTTTAATTATTCATGTGGCTGTTTTTTCCCAGGAAGAAAAAACAGTTGATAATCAGCGTCTAAAAATTGGTCTTGTCCTAAGTGGTGGTGGAGCAAAAGGAATTGCACATATCGGGATATTAAAAGCCATGGAAAAAGAAGGTATTCGGCCTGATTTTATTACGGGGACCAGTATGGGTAGTATTATTGGCGGATTATATGCTCTTGGTTATTCAGCTGACCAGCTCGATACCATTATCAGACAAATTGATTGGAGCGAAGTGTTATCCAACAATATTCAGCTGCAATATATTGCTTACGAAGAAAAGGAATATTACAATCGTTACCTTATTGAACTTCCTTTTGAAAATGGAAAATTAAAACTCCCGTCAGGTGTGATTCATGGTCAGATGTTAGGAGAGATGTTAGCCAGGTATGCCTGGCCAGCCAAAGATTATTCCTCCTTTGATGATTTCCCCATACCATTCCGCTGTGTTGCTACTGATGTGGGCACAGGAAAACCAATAATTTTTTCGGAAGGATCGCTGGCAATGGCAATGCGAGCCAGTATGGCCATACCAACTGCATTTACCCCGGTTGATCTGGATTCTACCCTGGCAGTAGATGGTGGTGTTGTAAATAACTTTCCTGTGGAGGAAGTTATTGATATGGGTGCTGATATTGTAATAGGTGTAAGTGTTGGCGACGGATTAATTCCCGCCAAAGAACTGAGTGGTATGACAGATATTCTTTTCCAGATATCCATGATCCC
>DAOVYU010000256.1 GCA_030635465.1 Bacteroidales bacterium
ACTATTTCATATTCAAATCCTAGAGCGCTATAGGGGAGAAATAGTATGACTAAAGTGAATAAGACTAGTTTTTTCATTTTTAATTAGTTTCTATGATTTATGAATAATTTATTTTTAAACCCTTTAGAAAGGGCTTGCTAAAAAATTAGCAAGGCCCTTTTTTACTTATGTTATAAAAAACTATTTTACCTCAACTGTAACTTTTGGAATGCGTCCAGTAAATTTTGATTTCTTTTCTGAACCAATTGTTTCAACTACTGGTGTTGCGAGGTCAATTCCCACATCGGCTGTTTCATCAGCAGAAAATACCATTGGCTGTGTATGCGGAATTCGTCCTTCACCTACCTTCTCATCATTAATATATAATGTTCCGGTTCCTCCTTTGGCCATTCCACCACCATCATATGCAAACTCAAAACGAATGGTCGACTTGCCAGCTGGAAGTTTTTTAGATGAAACAATACTAAAACGTTGCATACCGATAAAATTATAATCATAAGCCGGTTTTCCATTCAGGACATATAATGACCATCCTCCAAATCGGCCACCCTGAGCTATGATAGTACCATTTCCACCATCTTCTGGTACTTCAACCTCGGCAGTAATGGTTTTCGATTTATTTTTAATGTTAATAAACACATTTTCCGACATGCCTATCATACCCTCTGCAAGAGTTAAAGATGTACGTCCTGCCATCAAATCTGGTCGCCCAGCTACAGCAGCATTTATTCGTTCTACTGTACGATCGTCAATGGGTAATACATGGTATTTTTCTGCCTCACTCATAAATAAGTCTTGTAGTTCTTTCAATTTCTCCGGATGCTCATTAGAGAGATCGTTCACTAAACTAAAATCGGCCTGCGTATCATAGAGTTCCCAAATATCCTCTGTCAAAGGACGTCTTGGTTTATGTTCCCAGGGAGCCTTATGAATGGTTCTGGCTAACCAACCATCTTTGTACATGGCACGGTTACCAAACATTTCGAAATATTGCTGTGTATGCTGATCGGCTGCTTCGCCATTGTCAAAAGAGTATAGCATACTGGTTCCGTTCATTGGAACTTGTTTTACTCCATTCACCGAGGTTGGCTCAGGCAAGCCTGCAGCTTCAAGAATTGTAGGAGCCACATCAATTACATGGTGAAATTGTGCACGCAATTCGTCTTTTGCCTTAATTCCTTTCGGCCAACGAACAGTCATGCCCACTTTTGTTCCACCAAAATCATTACACATTTGTTTGGTCCATTTATAAGGCGTGTCAAACATTACTGCCCAACCAGCGGCCATATGTGGATAAGTTTCAGGACCACCCCATTTATCCATTACCTTAAGCATATCTTCTACTTTTTCCTGCACACCATTAAAATAGGTCATTTCGCTGAACATACCGTTACGGCCTCCTTCTGCGCTTGTGCCATTATCGCCATAAACAAAAAAGATTAAGGTATTATCCAATTGCCCTGTTTCTTCAATTGCTCCTATTAGTCTACCAATTTCATGGTCAGTCATTTCAATAAATCCAGCAAATACTTCAGCCTGGTGTTTAAATAATTTCTTCTCATCATCGCTTAAATCATCCCAGTTTGGAATAGCTGAGGGTTTATCAGCCAAAGTAGTCCCCTCAGGTACTACACCAGCTGCTATTTGGCGTGCAAGAATTTCTTCACGCATTACATCCCAACCCTGGTCGAATTTGCCTTCCCAGTGTTTAATCCACTCTTTAGGAACATGATGCGGTGCATGTGTAGCACCGGGTGCATAATAAGTAAAGAAAGGTTTATCTGGCGTTAATGCCTTTTGGAATTTAATCCACTTAATGGCCTGATCCGTCATATCTTCAAGGAAATGATAGTTTTCATCTTCAGGTAATTCAACCGGAATGGTACCATCATATATATAAGGAGCCCACTGGTTGGTTTCACCCCCAAGGAATCCATAAAATTTATCAAATCCCTGGTGAGTTGGCCACCGGTCAAATGATCCAGAAACACTGGCTTCCCAGGCAGCGGTTTCATGCCATTTACCAAATGCTGCTGTGCTATAACCATTCAAACGAAGCATCTCAGCTACAGGTGTCACATTTTGCGGAATCTGGCCAGTATTACCAGGAAAGGCAGTTCCGGTTTCTATGATTCCACCCATGTTGTTTACATGATGGTTCCTGCCACTTTTTATGGCAGCACGGGTAGGAGAACATACAGCAGTAGTATGGAAGTTATTATAATAAATGCCCTCACTGGCCATTTGATCAAAAGTAGGTGTACTCACAGGCCCTCCGAACTTACTGGTTCCGGCAAAACCCAAATCATCAACAAGAACAATTACCACGTTTGGTGCCCCTTTGGGAGCTTTTACCTGAAAACGTGGTGGTGGTGTTGCATCTTTATAACTAAGCTCTGTATAAAGTGGAGGAGTTGGCTCTTTAAGTGGAAGGACTGTTCTATCAAGTTTACCATCAGATACTGCAGCACTCTTTTCTGATTTAGATTCATCCTGCGGAGTGCAGGAAACAATTAAGAATGCCATCAAAATAAAAGCAGCAATAATTAATTCAATTTTAGACTTTCTCATTTTCTTATTTTTTTGATTTATTTAATTGCAATATTCAATATCCAACAGAAAATTTACATTTAAGAATTTTGATTATTGGTTTTTGCTATAGTACTGTTAGGCTCTACAAGTTCCTTATATTTTCAATCATATTTTTATGCTTTGTAGTTAAAAACTACTGGCATTTAAAACAATTCAAAAATACTATTTCAAAGAAAATTCATCATACTCATCATTAAGTAATTTAAGTATTTTTAATCCCCCGCAAATCCAGGCTAATCCTTGTCAATAGAGCAAATACATGCACCCATTAATGATACTTTTCAAGCTTTAACTTGCTAGCAATCACCTTTTTGAATTATTGAACTTTACATCATATTTAAAAGATCTTTATTTTAAAAATTAAATTTACAAAGAATAAGTAAACCATCAACCATTTGAATAAATGACAAATACAATTAGTTTTACCACTCAAATTATGCTGAAGAATATGATAAAGAATACCTGGATTTTACTATTTTTCTTACTATCAATAAATACGTTTTCACAGGAAGCAGATAGTACTTATCAGAAAAAAAACATGCTTCAACGAATGGATTCCATTTCCGAGTGGAAAATGGCGCATGGCCGTTCGACTTTAACACCTTTTATTGCTCCTTCCTATACGCCTGAAACTTCTGTTATGTTAACAGCGGGAGGACTATATACCTTTAAGATGAATAGACAAGATAAGTTTTTGTCAAGATCAACGGTTCCTTTTTCAATTGGTTACAGTACAAACGGTTCATTAAATGTAAGCATCCGGGCTAATATTTATGCCTTAAGTGACAAATTGCGTTTTACTGGTGAGTGGTGGCACAAAAATATGCCTGATAACTACTGGGGGGTTGGATATGAAAATGGGAGTACAATTCCTCAATCAGACACAACAACAGCATATGACCGAAACTGGTTACAATTGAAATTTAAAATCGCCTACAAAGTCATTTCCGATTTTTATGTCGGCATCAACTATGATTATAACCAAACAGAAGCTACAAATGTGAATCCGGTAATGGCAGCGGATTCAAATTATCTTTTGCATGGTTCGGAAATATATAATTCAGGTATTGGCCTGGTCTTACGATGGGATAGCAGGGATATGCCCGAAAACGCTTATAAAGGAATGCTCCTGGAATTAGCTGGAGCAATGTATGGAAAACATTCCAGTGGTAACAGCAAATTCCAGGTGATAGAATTAGATTA
>DAOVYU010000301.1 GCA_030635465.1 Bacteroidales bacterium
AAACATAAACATTCGTTGATTCAGGATTTTCATCTTCTTTACCCGACACAAACTTTTTTGATCCCAGGTTGATGCGCTCCCCGTCTGCGATCCCGGTAATACCCATTGCAGGAATTTCATTGAATTTTTCGACTTCATAATAATCATCTCCAGCCAGATTCTGGAAAAGAGCGGCACTTAACGGATGTGTAGAATGCCTGACAATGGACTTGATCATTAACAACTGATCATCATTTAATTCCTCACCTACAAACTCAATTTTCATTGATTGACTGTGAGTAATGGTACCGGTTTTATCAAATACAATGGTAGTTGCCTTATACAACTGTTCGATCACATCTGTTTTTTTTAGGTAAAAACCTACCCTTCCAAAATGTCGCATGGTACTTCCAAATGTAAAAGGCACGGTCAATGCCAGTGCACACGGACAGGCAACTATCAACACAGATGTAAATGCAAAAATGGCAATGGCTCTATCATAAAACATCCAGTAAATTCCTGCAGCAATTGCAATGGTAAGAATGATGATTGTAAAATACTGGCTTACATTATCAACTAAAACTTTAAGATTGGAATCATACTTTTCCCCTGACTTTTCTTCATTCCATAACTGTGTAAGGTAACTCTGTTCAACATTTTTCACAATTTCCAAAATTACCGAACTCCCAACCTGTCTTCCACCGGCATACACTGTATCACTCTCGTTTTTATGAACTGGCAATGATTCACCTGTAACAAAACTATAATCAATGTTGCCGTTACCTTTTATTATTTTTGAATCAGCCGGAATTAATTCCTGATTCCGGACAATTATTTGATCGCCTTCCTGCAAATTACTAAGAGGAATTATTTCTTCTTTACCATCACTAACTTTTGTTACGGCAACAGGGAAATAGGATTTGTAGTCCCGCTCAAATGAAAGCGCCTGGTATGTTTTACCCTGGTACCATTTACCGATCAACAGGAAAAATACAAGTCCGGTTAAAGAATCCAGGTAACCAATACCTGTTCCTGAAATGATATCGTAGGCACTTTGCAGGAAGAGGGTAATGATCCCAAGTGCAATGGGTAAATCAATACTGATAATCTTGTGTTTAAGACTTTTAATGGCGGATAAAAAATAATCGTTACTGCAATACACCACAACCGGTATTGATAAAATCAGGCTTAGCCAACCAAAAAAGCTTTTAAAGTCCTGTTCCAGCAATTCTCCTCCTGGAAGGTATTCGGGGAAATTATACATCATCACATTCATCAAAACAAATCCTGTAATGCCGATTTTAAGCAGTAATTGTTTATTACTTTTATTTGAGGATTTTTTGTCCAGCTTATCCAGTGTGATTTCCGGAATGTAATGGATAGAGGCCATTAATTCAACCAGCTTTCGTAAAGATATATCCTCTTCCCTGTATGTAATGGAAACCTCTTTTTTAGGAAAATTCACGGAAGAATGTAATATGCCCGGGTTTAGTGTGTATAAATTTTCGAGCAACCAGATACAGGATGCACAATGGATTGCAGGGACAAATAATGAGATCTTATTGATGCCTCCATCAGAAAAATCAAGGAGTTTGTTTTTAATTTCATCCAGGTCGAGATAAGCATATTTATCGCCAACATCTTCGGTCTCCACTTTAATTCCCGGCATTTTTTCAAACTCGTAATATTGTTTCAGATCTTTTTCATTCAATATTTGATAAACCGTTTTGCAACCATAACAGCAAAAGGGCTTATCATCCCACATTACCGGGTGCTTTCCGCAATCTTCCCCACAATGTATACAGGGTTGTCCCATTCAAAAATATTTTTGTCACATGTAAGAAGAATTGAGAATTTAGAAATTAGAATTCAGAAGGTTGAATCTACCTTTATGCGGGACTTGAACTTCAAACTTCTGCCGTAGGCATCCCTTTGGGAGAACTTCAAACTAACAAAGTCAATCCCGGCAACCAGAAAATCAATTCCCCGATATATCTATACAAATAATGTTTGTTTAGATTATTTTTGAAAACAACCAGAACTGCCAATAAAAAAGCCATAATCATAAAAATCTTAGCAGCAACAAATACCATTTGGTATTGTCCATAAATGATCATTGTAATGGAAATAAAAAACACCAGGGCAATATTTATTAATATTAATTTTTCAGTTCTTTTTTTACCCAGGTTAACAACCAGGGTATTATGCCTGTCAAGAAGGTCTGTTTCACTTTCATATAATGAAAAAACAAATAGATCACTCAATACCAGGATAAAGAATACTACTAAACAAACCCACTGAAATGGTTGCAAGATAAAATCTATTAATGAAGCTGGCCCTCCCCAAATACCTATTGTATATACAAATGCCACAAACAACTCTTTCTGGAAAAACCATGATCTTTTTTTTCTAAATAAATAAACTCCAAGAAGGTATAAACCCGTTATTGATGCAGCTATGATCCCAAATATTACAATCTGTTTCTTTAGGAAAAACAAGACCAGGGTAAGATTGATTATGGTAAAAATTATTATTAAATATATAAGCGGTTTGATATATCGAAAATGAAAATAATGTCTATAAGTATGGGCTTTATCTTTTAATTTATAACCATCAATAATATGATCTATAGTGTATATTATCCAAACTGAAATTGGCAACACAATCCACCAGGAAAATCCTGGTTCAATACCAAGAAATTTCACAACAAAAGCACCGCAAAAGACCGAACCAATTACAACATCAATACTGAGAATGCTTAATTTTTGTAACAACCCAATGTTCAAAAGTTCCTTGTTATTTATTGTTCGTATCTCTGAATTCACATGTGTTATGATTATCTTTGCTAAGATAACAAGAAAACTATAAACAAATGATCAAGGTTATTTTGCGTCTTGTATTTATTTTAAGTTGTTCTGTCTTCTTCTTTTATTCATGCCAGCAATCAGAAAATAAGACACCTACAGCAAAAAAAGCAACTAATAATTGGCAATACTTTGGACTGGATTCGCCTGGGGATAAACCTCAAGTATTTTCACCGAATATCATCTCCACCCAATACAATGAAAGAGACTATACACAATCGCCTTCAGGAAATACAATTTTATATAGTGTGGTTTTGCCAGCAAAAAACCTAAGTGTGATCATGTATCAGTATTTTGATGGGTTTTTCTGGTCTGAACCTGAAGTTGCCCGTTTTTCAGGACAATATAAAGACCTGGAACCAGCTTTTACACCTGATGGAAGTAAATTATTGTTTGTATCGAAAAGACCTGTTGACAATACATTTGATGAAAAAGATTATGATATCTGGTTTATTGATATTTCAAAAAATGGTTGGTCAAATCCTATTAATTTAGGAGGACCTGTAAATTCTGATTCCGATGAATATTTCCCAACAGTGAGTAAAAGTGGGAATCTTTATTTTACAG
>DAOVYU010000046.1 GCA_030635465.1 Bacteroidales bacterium
GCAAAAGATTGCGATGAGTTTATCGATCAGTATGAAAAGTGGATGGATGATTATATAAAAATGATTGATAAATACATAAAAAACCCAACGGACGCTACACTTTTGAATGAATATATGAAATTAGCACAAGAAGGAATGACTTGGATGAACCAATGGAATGGTAAACTATCGTATTGTGCATCAAAAGAAAAATATCAAGAACGTTTTGATGAAATTACAGAAAAGGCTGAAAAGAAACTCAAAGAAATGGGAATTGAATAAAGCTAATATGCCATGTTAATAAAAAAACTTTTGTAGATAAGGTGAACAATTAATTATATTAAAATACAAGAGTTGTATTCAAATAAAAACTTGCTTATTAAGTAAATCATAACCCTCAAGTATTATGAAACATTCAGGTACTAAGGTACACTCAAGACGATGACTATTATCATGGATGTTCCATCGTTCAAGTACGTAGAATGAAAAATAAAGTTAAACCTTAATTGACAGATAATCTGTTAATTGTTAAATTACAAACAGATGAAAAAATTATCACTACTTCTGGTACTTATTATTAATATACTTATAATAACTCCTGTTTTTTCGCAAGTTGATTTAAAGTTGATTATACGTACTCCAACACCTTCCGAAATTTATGAATGGCAGAAAGATCCTACTATAATTCAGCTTATTGTTAATAATCAAACTAAGACTGAATATCCAAATGCTACTTTTGGATTTAGAATTACCAATGAGGATGGTGTTGTTATTGCCGAAAGCAAATATAATAGTGGGTCTGCGCCACGGTTTAATATACCGCCTTTTCCACAGGTAATAATTTTAAATGGCTCACAGATTATTGACGTTAATTCAATGTCGTATAACAGTCAAGTTATGGCATCATCGTATAGCAGTAATGTTATGTCTACTGCTTTAATACCTAATACTATTCCTGAAGGCTTTTATGAAATTTGCATTAGCATATACGATCAAAATGGAAAGAACATCACTTCTGGTGGAGAGTATTGTGCCAACTTTACTGTTTTAATTCCCGAACCTCCAATAATAATTTCGCCTACCGATGATTATATATTAAGCAATCCCTTTCCAAATTTTATTTGGACTCCGGTTACTAATTACTCAGCAGGTGCAAATCAGTTATTATACAAATTGAAGATTTGCCCGATCTATGAAGGTCAATCTCCAAGAACAGCAATTGACAGAAACCCCATACTGTTAGAAAAAAACGATATACTAACTTCATCATATATATACCTTCCATCTGATTTACCTTTTGATTATTTTAAAGATATAGAAAGATATGTATGGATGGTGCAAGCTTTTGATGAAAATGGAAAACCTGCAACAAGCAACCAGGGAAGAAGTGAATTAGCGACTTTCAGAATAGAAAAGAAAACTGTGCCTACAATAAGTTTTTCTAATATTTATCCTGTTGATAAAGATACTATCCCGTGGGATATGCCTCATTTAGTAGGTAAATTTACTCCATATACAGACGATATAATTTCTGTAAAATTAAATTTAACTGTGAGGAAAGATGGAGCAAAAGATAAATATACAAATACACGTACATTAAATTTCGTAGGCGGAGCAAAGTCCAGCCAACAATTAAGTACCGATGATGAAGCAAGTATTATTATCAGTAATTTAGATAATAATGGAGATTTCCCTATTTGGATGCCATTTCTGGAGAAAGGTATTAAATACAGCTGGACAGTTGAAACCGAATTTACTAAATCAGACGGTTCCATAGAAAGAGTTACGACTTCTGAAACCTCATTTGTAATTGGTTTTAAAAAGCTGAAAAACACATATCCGTCAAAAGATAGTGTAATTGTTGTAGGAAAGAAATTTGATTGCTCATTTAAGATTCCTCGTACAGACAATTTAAATTTTGAGAATGTTACTGTATTAAATAATACATCTTTTCAAGGATATAATTCATTTTCCACTGCTTCAGGTAAATTCTCAATTGAAATAGCAAAGAAAGAATCCTTTGATTCTATAGTACAAACAAAGAATTTTATTTTGCCTGAGAATGGAGAAATAAAAACAGGAAATAATTGTGATGAACTTTTTAATAAAATTACTAAGAAATTTGATGCAGTAAAAGATACAGGTAAGTATTACTATAGAGTTAATTATTTGAATAATGCCGATCAGAGATATTATATCAGTCCTGTAAAATCAATAAATATTGTTCCTGATTCTTTAATTACCTGTTTCGAAATGCTTGTGGAAAGTCCACCAAATAATGGAAAATGGACAGCTAGTAAGAAACCTAAATTTTCAGTTTCCATCAAACCCGAGATTAAAAAATCAGCCATAACAGGTGGTCATATTAAGGTCTGGAAAAAAACATCAGCCACACAAAGCAATGTAGATGCAAAAAAAGCAAAAGCTGTACTCGACACTACATTTACAGGTAACGACGATAAAAAAATATTTGCATATTCTACAGATATGATGGGATTTACACGTTATGATTTGAATTTTGTTAATGGAGATTCCACGTCGAAAAGTTTTACTGCTGATACATCATCAACATATCTTTGGAACTTTAAGTTAAGCTATAAAAAAGATTCTGTCAGAAATGATAAGGAGCTATGTGATAGCAACGCTGTAACATCTAACGATGGTATTTTTAAAGTTACACCAAGCGAAACAGATAAAGATAATGCTTGCCCGGGTGATTGTATTACGGAATTACCATCAGATAAAGCACCAGGTTCTCAATCTCTGAAAAAAGACAGTACAATTACTTTCGGGAAATTTAAACTTAAACTGGGTACGGTTACCGGAACACCGGATTATCTTTCCGGGGATGGATCCATTGATGTACCTTATCTGCGAGGGAATATTCTAGTTGAATTTAATGGATTAAAAGTAAATAGTGATAATGTTGTTTATGAAGGTGAAGCATATGGAAAAATTGATGAGGATATTGAATATTCCAAATCCGATGCAGACGGTTATGAAGGAAAGGCTTTGAATCTTGTTGGAGGTGTAGCAAAGTTTAAGGAAATACATGATTATTCAACTAGCTCTGGAAAGTTAGTTAGTGCTTTAACGGGTACTACACCTGTGTCACTGCCTATAGGATTTGACCGCGATTACGATGGTTATAAAGTTGTTGTTGGAATTATCGGGATGAAGTTTACTCCTGTTAAGGGAACTCTGGATGCTGCAATGTATATAGAATTACCATCGCTTGGTCCAGGTGTTGGATTGGGATTTGGAGCAAAGGATATTTGTTTTCACAAAGACGGGTTGGCTGGGAAAGATAAAGGAATGCTTTATCTCGCTCAGGATTTTGGTTATGATAATGATGAATCATGGAGTTTCTTATTTAAAGCTCCTACACCAACCGATTCAGGAACTTATGCCAGCTGGGATTGTAATGGCTTTAATGAATTAGTGATAGCAGCTGATGTAGAATTTCCTCGCTCATGGATGAAACCAACGCCTGACCCTGATGAGACTAAAATGGTGAAGGCACATTTTAAAACACGTGCCGATAAAAGTGGTGCTGGATGGCAATGGATGGCAAGTGCCAACTTGGATGAATGTGAATTAAGCGGTGCCGAAGGATATAAGATGCAGGTTCAGGAAATGGTTTTTGATTACTCAACGGTAAAAAATCCGGAAGGAATAACATTTCCTAAGACATATACAGGAACAAAAACAAATCAATGGAAAGGTTTTTATATTAAAAGAGCTACCGTTGCATTTCCTGACAAAATAAAAACTTTTGATGATGAAAGTCCGATACTATCAGTTAATAATGTGATTATTGATGGAACTGGTATTACTGCTGGTATTTGGGGTGAAAATGTAATTATGTATCCAAAGGCTAATATAGGAGATTGGGGAGCCAGTATTGATACTATAAAAATTGATTTAGTGAGTAGTTCTTTACAATCAGGATCCATGAAAGGACGAATCAAGGTTTCAATTTTTGATACTTCTCTTGTATATACTGGACTTCTTGCTCAATCCTCAAGTGGGAGTAAATTAAACTACCAACTTAAGATTGTGCCCAGAGATAGTGTAAAGACTTCTTGGAAAGCTAATCTTCATTTAAACCCTACATCAAGAATAGAAATAGGTAATACTACTGGCAAGTTTGTTGCTGAGGCTGTATTAGATGGAAAATTCAGTATGGAAGGCGATATGGGAGGTTTATCTAAATTGGGTTTTAAAGGAATTACTTTCGAAGGATTAACTGTCATGACCAAAAGCCCGGTTATTAAACCTGGAAACTGGAATTTGGCAAGTCCACAGCATAGTATGGCAGGATTTCCTGTATCCATCAATAATTTTGATATCGTTACCAGAGGTGGCCTTGAAAGTGGAGACTTTGGTGCAGGTTTACAATTTAATCTAAATATTGGTTTTCAGTCCAGTTCTAATGCCATTAGCGGAACAACAAAGTTAAGTGTTTGGAGTAAACTGGAAACAGGTTCTGGTGGGCAGCATTTTGTTTTCGATGGTGTAGAGTTAGATTCTGTAGGTGTAAATGCTGATCTGGGGACCGTTCGTATTAAAGGAGGACTTGAACTATTTGATTCGCATACTACATTTGGTAATGGTTTTAGAGGAGTGGTAAATGCAACTTTTGTTGATAAAGTATCCGTTATGGCAACTGCTCAGTTCGGTTCAATAAATGACTACCAATATTGGTATGTAGATGCTAAAGCAATATTTCCAACAGCTGTTCCAATTGTAAGTGGATTGGGAATGTATGGTTTTGGTGGTGGAGCATGGTATCACATGAGTAAAAACGGTAGTACAGATCTATCAACTTCAACTTCAGAACCTGATTCTTCTAAAAATGCTGGAACAACGAACTCTGGCTATAGTTATGTGCCAAATCAAAGTATTGATTTAGGATTAAATGCTTCTATGGTAATTGGTACACATCCATCGGCAGAAGCTTTTAATGGTGATGTTGGTCTGGAAGCTCAATTCCTTACCGGTGGTGGTTTAGGAACAGTAAGTCTCGTAGGTAATGGCTATATGATGTGCAAAATTACAGAACGAAATAAAGCAAAAGTATTAGCAGATCTGAACTTAACATACTATGTTCCAGAAGAAACTTTTCATGGTACATTTGATGTTGATATTAATGCTGGGCCACTAGATGGAGGCGGACGAATGGTTATGCATTTTGATCCAGATATCTGGTACGTGAAGGCTGGTCAGCCTTCAGATCCAATTGATTTAAGCCTGGCAGGATGGTTGCAAGCTCAAAGTTATTTAATGTTAGGTCAGGGTTTACCTTCACCATCGGTACCAACACAAATACAGAATTTATTCCCGGGACAAGTTGAAGACAGAAACGATTCCATAGCATTAGGAAATGGATTTGCATTTGGTGCAAGTACCAGTTTTGAAACAGGAAGAAAAACGTATATGGGCTTTTATGGAGAATTATCGGCATTAGCAGGTTTTGATATGTCCTTGCTTAATTATTCCGATGGTGCACGATGTGAAGGAATGGATGATCCAATGGGTATCAATGGATGGTATGCCTATGGTCAAATCTATTCTTACATTGATGCATCTATTGGTTTGCATGTTGATTTATGGTTTACCGAAGGCAATTACCAGATTTTGAATATGCAAGCAGGAGCAATACTGAATGGTGGCGGTCCTAACCCTACATGGTTAAAAGGTAATGTTGGTGGAGATTATGAAATTCTGGGAGGAAAGGTGAGAGGACATTGTAATTTCCATTTTAGTATGGGCGATCAATGTGAAATGATACAGGAAAATCCATTAACAAGAATAGATTTAATTACTGATATTAGTCCTGTAAGTGGAACTCAAAATGTGGATGTGATGACAGAACCACAAGTTGCAATGAATTTTGAATTGAATACACCTTTTGATTTGCAAGAGATGCCTGAAGGTAGCGGGTCTCCTACAATACGAACTTTTCAGGTTAAATTGAAAGATTTCAATCTAAAGAAATCATCAAACAACGATTCAATTTCTGGCAAGATTAATATTGCACCTGATAAATTCTCAGCGTACTATAGCAGTCATGATATATTACCAGGTAATTCTAATTTTAATTTAGATGTTTCAGCATATGGTGAAGAGTTTATCACTGGAACATGGCACCCTGCGGTTAAAACCGATGGCTCTTTAATTATACAAACCGAGAGCACAAACTTTAAAACAGGAGCTGAACCTGATAAGATAGAACAAAAACATGTTGCTTATACTTATCCCGTAAATAACCAGAATTATTTTCTACAGGACGAGTGCCGATCTGGTAAAGTGCAACTAAAAACAGGATTACCGAATTTATTCGATGTTAACTCAGACTATAATACATATTTTTTAGCTAGATTTATTCCGACAGAAGAAGATGGACAGATGGTTACAGTACCATTTGCTTATAATTCTTCTTCATATTCTTTGAGATTTAATATCCCTAATTTACAAAACAGCACTGAATATTATCTGCAATTTGTAAAGAAACAGACTCTTATAGAACCAAAAGAAACAGATGGTAGAGAAGGAGCAGATGATCAAAGGCGAACCAGTTCAACAAGTGTTGAAGAAAGAAAAATTAGTGATTCTGGTGCAGGTAATGTATTTATCAGTACACGTAAGATTCTTGCTGACAAAGTACGAACAAGTGAGAAGATATTGTATGTGATGCGATTTAAGACAAGTCAGTATAATACTTTAGAAGCTAAGTTAAATAGTTTCAATTATATTACAACCGAATCAAGTTTTTATGATAATATATTCGAAGTACATAAAGCAGCATTTGAAGGTGAAGAATCTTTTGGTCGATTTGATTTAAACCCATCTACATGGGATAAGTCGGGAGCTACCCACACTTTTGGGCCTCTCGTTAAAACAAATGGTGATTTCCAAAGAACCTCAACATGGCATACTAACTTTACCAATCCGCTTGTCTATGAAAAAATTCAATGGATGAGTCAAAAAGGTTGGTGGTATATGCATGTTAATGGATATGCGATAACTGAGTATTTACACTACACACACGCTACATCATCTCTAAATTTAGTAGATATAGAAGCTAATGGATATTATACCCCAATAGCTGATGTGTTTGTTCCAGTAAATAGTGGTGCCAAACAAGATACTTATACAGAATCTGCAAAGACGGGTAGAACATCTGTACAAACAGGTAGAGCAACAACACAGACGGGTAGAA
>DAOVYU010000249.1 GCA_030635465.1 Bacteroidales bacterium
ACCAAAGGCATCTGCAGTTAAGAAAATAACCTTGGTTGCATGTCCGGATTTTGAAACCGGCTTCACAATATTATCGATATGATATATTGGATAAGAAACCCTGGTATTTTGAGTTACAGAACCGTCATCAAAGTCTATTTTACCATTGGCATCAACCGAAACATTTTCTAATAAGGCATCTCTTTTTATAGCATTAAAAATGTCTGGTTCACTTTCTTTATCCAGATGAATGGTTTTTGCATAGCAGCCACCTTCAAAATTAAAAAGTCCATCTTCATCCCAACCATGTTCGTCATCACCAATCAGTGCACGTTTTGGGTCAGTAGAGAGGGTTGTTTTTCCGGTTCCTGATAATCCAAAGAAAATAGCAGTATCGCCATCTTTGCCAACATTAGCTGAACAGTGCATGGCTGCCATTCCTTTTAAAGGCAGATAATAATTCATGATGGAAAAAATCCCCTTTTTCATTTCGCCACCGTACCATGAACCACCAACAACTGATTTTCCTTCTGTCAGGTTGAAAACAACAAAGTTTTCAGAGTTAAAAGGAACACCGTCGGTACGTTTCATCCCTTTCCAATCAGGATTATTTGTTTTTGCAGCATTAAGCATGATAAAATCCGGTTCATAATCTTCAAGTTCTTTTTCTGATGGCCTGATAAACATATTTTTTACAAAATGTGCTTGCCAGGCAACCTCCATGATAAAGCGGACTTTAAGCCTTGAATCTTCATTTGCTCCTGTAAAACCATCTATAACATATAATTTTTTACCGGAAAGCTGTTTTGCTCCGAGATCATAACAATGTTCCCAGGTTTTCTGGTCAACCGGTTTATTATCCGATGATTTTGCTTGTTCGGCCCACCAAACGGTATCTTTTGTTTTTTCATCTAAAACAATGTATTTATCCTTGGGTGAACGTCCGGTGAATTTTCCGGTCATTACATTTACAGCTCCCAGTTCAGTTAACTGTCCTTTTTCAAAGCCTTCGAGCTTAGAGTCTATTTCGTGTTCAAATAGCTCCTCGTAAGAAGGATTGTAATAAATTTTCTCAGGGTCTTTAATCCCATAGCTTTCTAAATCGGCTTTAATTTTTTCTATATTTATTGCCATAATGTATGATATTTGTTTGATTTGTTATTTCGATAAAACGAGGATCAGGAGGCAAAAGTAGGAAAAAATAAAAATCTGTTATGATTTTCAGGCAATTTAGAATGTGTATAAAATATGTTAGTGATTCATTTTTATTTCAAACATATATTCAACATCTTATTTACGTATCTAATTTATAAACTCAATTTTAAGGATTTCCTCTGCTATCGCTTTATGGCCAGCAACATTAATATGATAATCTGCTTTCCAGGATAGCTCCTCATTTGATTTTTTAAAAGATTCTTGCAGGTCAATATAAGTAACTTCATTTTGTTCGAACCATGTTGTAAGCAATACAACCATCTGTCGGTTTTTTTGCAAATGTGATGCATTAAAACTCATGATCTCAAATACTTCATCAATTCGGGTTTGGTCAGTTTGAGGCTCAGTGTCTATTTTTGTTGGTAATAAAACAACAAGAAGAGAAGATTGGTTCTTTTTACATAGCTTTTTGATTTGAAGCAAACTTTGTTGGGTGATAAGCAAAGATGTATCTATATAGCTGGGAAAAGTTTCAAAAAACTTCAGTTGATTTAAATATTGTCCGGTAAAACCACTGTACAATTCATCAATTTCCCATAATTTATCATAATATCCTTTTGGTCTGTCCGGAACATTTAACCGGCCATTTTCAGCTTCAATCCTGATGGCATCTAAAAAATCATTCCCAGTGTAAATAATAACAATAAAAACATCAGGATGATAATCTTGGAATTTATGATAGACACCCAGGTAGTTTTGAGGTCCAAAATAACCATTTCCAGCATTTAACACTTCATTTTTTTGTATGGGATAAAGTTTGTTTAAATTTTGTTCCAGAAAACTGGCAACAGATTCATCATTGTTTAGAACGCCATCAACATGTGAATCGCCAGTTATTAATACCCGAAATTGATTGTTTTCTTTTTTCACTTCGGTATCTTTATTATTTCGTAGTCCGAGATTATTGGTCTTCATTACAATTTTACCTGAAGGATGTTCTTTCCATTCAAATTCCCGGGTGACATTAGGTTTGTGAAAATGACCACATATGGAATCGGCCTGGTAATAATCATCATCAGATGAAGGGAAATGCGGTTTTAGTGGGTTTTCTGATTTTTCTTTTTTGCAAAAAACAATCAGAATAATACCTAGAAATAAAACAAGGGCAAGGGTTATAAATAATTTTGATCTCATTGAATATCCTTACGAAAGTGATAATTCATACAAAATAAGTGAAATTATTACAAAAAAGAAAAAGCAGCCAAAATTATGACTGCTTTTATGTATAAGATTTAAGGATATTGTTTTATCCTTTTTTAGCTGCTTTTTTAGCTTTCTTTTCTACTTTCTTTCTAATGACTGCTTGTGCAGCTGCTAATCGTGCTATTGGCACTCGGAAAGGGGAACAACTTACATAATCCAGGCCTACTCTGTGACAGAACTCAACCGAAGAAGGTTCGCCACCATGTTCACCACAAATACCCAGTTTAATATTTTTCCTGGTTTTACGTCCTTTCTTTACAGCCATTTCAATCAATTGTCCAACACCTGTTTGATCCAATGCCTGGAATGGATCTACCTTTAGGATGTTTTTTTCTAAATAAACTGGTAGAAATTTCCCTGCATCATCACGTGAATAACCAAATGTCATTTGAGTTAAGTCATTTGTTCCAAAAGAGAAAAATTCAGCTGATTGAGCAATTTCGTCTGCTGTTAAAGCAGCTCGAGGAATTTCTATCATCGTACCAACAAGGTATTCAATACTTTCTTTTTGTTCTTCAATCACTTTTTCAGCAGTCGTTCTAACAATGTCTTCCTGCATTTTCATTTCTTCCAACGTTCCTGTTAATGGAATCATGATTTCGGGATGCGCATTGATACCTTTTTTCTTAAGGTTGATAGCAGCTTCAATAATAGCCCTTGCTTGCATTTCTGAAATTTCAGGATAAGTATTTCCTAATCTGCAACCCCTGTGCCCTAACATTGGGTTGAACTCAGCAAGATCTTCCACTTTTTGTTTTACATCTGCCAAAGAAATTCCCATTAGGTCAGCCATTTCTTGTTGTCCTTTGTCATCATGAGGTACAAATTCATGCAAAGGAGGATCGAGTAAACGAACCGTTACAGGAAGGTCATGCATGGCTTCAAAAATACCTTCAAAATCTTCTCGCTGGATAGGAAGCAATTTTTCCAAAGCTAATTTTCTTCCTTCTACGTCTTCGGCAAGGATCATTTCACGCATCGCCTGAATTTTTCCCTCACCAAAAAACATATGTTCTGTACGACAAAGACCAATGCCAACAGCTCCAAATTCGCGTGCTACTTGTGAATCATGAGGAGTATCTGCGTTGGTTCTAACTTTCATTCTTGCTGATTTATCAGCAAGTTTCATCAAATCACTAAAGTCACCACTTAATTCGGCTTCTTTGGTTCCAATTTTCCCTTCATAAACTTCACCAGTTGTTCCATTTAATGAAATCCAATCCCCTTCTTTAAAAATAACTCCACCAGTTGTAAGAGTCCTTGCTTTATAATCAATCTTTACACCACCTGCACCTGATACACAACATTTTCCCATTCCACGAGCTACAACAGCAGCATGAGATGTCATTCCTCCACGAGCGGTTAGGATACCTTCAGCAACATTCATTCCTGCAAGGTCTTCTGGTGATGTTTCAATCCTGATCAAAACAACTTTTTTTCCATCGGTAACCCAATCTTCAGCTTCATCAGCATGGAATACAACCTGTCCTGTAGC
>DAOVYU010000174.1 GCA_030635465.1 Bacteroidales bacterium
CATAATAAGCATCAGTTGCTTCAGCATTCACACGAATAGCATCATCAGCTCCAATGGCAAGCGCTTTCCGCATAGTTGGTTCAGCAGCAGTTCCTCCGACACTGATAACACTTATCTTTTCAATTGCTCCTCCTGAGGCCTCTTTTAATTCCAATGCTCTTGTCAATGCCAGTTCATCCCATGGATTTATAATCCACTGAACCCCATTAGTATCAAATTTAGCATTATTGTCAACAAACCTGATTTTTGTTGTAGTATCAGGAACGTTGCTTATACAAATTAGAATCTTCATATATATTAGATTTTGATTATTTCAATAATGAATGGGCAAAGATAATAAACTCTTTGTCAATTAGTCAACTAAAATAATTGATATTCTTAGTCTCTTAAAAGTGCCCGGGAAATGACAATTTTTTGAATCTCTGAGGTTCCCTCATAAATTTGTGTAAGCTTGGCTTCACGCATCAATCTTTCAACATGGTATTCTTTCACATATCCATAGCCTCCATGAATCTGTACCGCCTCTGTAGTAACTTCCATTGCAATGTCAGCACAGTATTGCTTTGCCATTGAACCAGCGATTGCAAATGATTTTCCATTGTCTTTAAGCCAGGCCGCTTTTAAACACAAATTCCTTGCATTTTCAATTTTCACTGCCATATCAGCAATTTTAAATGCAATAGCCTGATGATTGGCTATTTCAGTACCAAATGCTTTTCTTTCTTTGGAGTATTGAATTGAACGATCCAGTGCCCCAGATGCAATACCTAAGGCCTGGGCTGCAATACCAATACGTCCTGCCTCCAGGGCCTTCATGGCAAATTTAAATCCAAATCCATCTTCTCCTATCCTGTTTTCTTTGGGCACTTTTACATCGGTAAACATAACGGAATGGGTGTCGGAACTTCGCATGCCCATTTTATCTTCGTGAGGCCCCAGGCTAATACCAGGCGTATCTTTTTCTACAATAAATGCATTAATACCATGATGTTTTTTCTCAGGATGAGTTTGTGCAATTACAATGTAAATGGATCCTGCATTGGCACTTGTTATCCAGTTTTTAGTCCCGTTTAGCAAATAATGATCACCCTTATCTTCTGCTGTTGTTCGTTGCATGGTGGCATCTGACCCAGCTTCCGGTTCCGATAATAAAAAGGCACCAATTTTTTTACCTGTCGCCAGATCAGGTAAGTATTTTTGCTTTTGTTCATCAGTACAGTATTTCCCTAATCCATAGCAAACCAATGAATTATTTACAGACATAATTACACTAACAGAAGCATCTACTTTAGAAATTTCTTCCATGGCCAGGATGTACGATACAGTATCCATTCCTCCACCTTCGTATTTTGGATCAACCATCATACCCATAAATCCAAGTTCGGATAAGACTTCAATATGCTTTGTAGGATATTCTGCATTTGTATCCCGCTCTATGACATCAGTAATCAAATCCCGCTGGGCAAAATCCCTTGCAGCATCCCGGATCATAATTTGTTCCTCGGTAAATTCAAAATTCATTGTATGTTTCTTTTTGGTTGAATACTCTGTGAATAGATGATGCCTCAAATTTAGAAAAAAATATACAATATATCAGCACAATCTCTTTTCAATTATTTTTAGAAAGATGTATTTATTAATTCTTCCTTTGTTTTTTTGTATGCTGAGATGATATCTTTAATAATCTCTTCAGCAGTTTTTATCTTGTGAATTCTTGATGATACCTGCCCAATTTCAAGCTCACCCTCATCTAAATTGCCCTCAAACATTCCTTTTTTTGCGCGACCTCTTCCCAGTAGATCTTTTAGTTCTTCTTGTGTAGACCCCATATCCTCAGCTTCCCGTACCTTATGATAAAACTTATTTTTAATCAAGCGTACAGGAATGATTTTTTTAAAAACCAATTTCGTGTCACCTTCACTGGCTTCAATAATTGCATGTTTAAAATTTTCATGTGCTGATGATTCAGCAGAAGCAGCGAACAAGCTTCCTATTTGTACACCATTTGCGCCCAAAGCCATAGCTGCAATCATAGCTTGTCCCGATCCAATACCTCCTGCAGCTATCAAAGGAATTGAAATAGTATCTTTCACCTGGGGAATTAAACACATGGTGGTTGTTTCTTCAAAACCATTATGGCCTCCGGCCTCAAATCCCTCAGCAACAATGGCATCTACACCGGCCTCTTCACATTTTTTAGCAAATTTTACATTGGCAACCACGTGTACCACGGTTACCCCATTTTCTTTTAAAATGGAAGTATATTTTTTGGGATTTCCTGCTGAAGTAAATACAATCTTAACACCTTCTTCCAGAATAATATTTATATGTTCATCTGTGTGGGAATAAAGCAATGGAACATTTACACCAAAGGGTTTATCAGTTGCATTTTTACATTTTTGAATATGCTGCTTCAAAATATCTGGGGACATCGATCCCGAACCAATTAAGCCCAGCCCTCCTGCATTGCTCACTGCTGATGCCAGTTCCCATCCACTACACCATATCATTCCTCCCTGAATTATGGGATATTTGATATTGAATAAATTACAAATGCGATTCATATAAGGAAAGAATTTAATTCTTCTCAAAAATAGGATTTTTAAATGGTATTTTAATGAACCAAGAGGTTAATATTTTGTTGAATACCTTTGCGAATTAAAATTTATTCTATGCAACTTCATGTTATTGAGACAGGAAATTTAAAATTAGATGGTGGAGCTATGTTTGGTGTTGTTCCTAAAACAATTTGGGAAAAATCCTACCCCGCTGATGAAAACAATCTTTGTAACTGGTCTATGCGCTGTTTGCTGGTCGTGGATGGTGACCGGAAGATTTTAATAGACAATGGCATTGGAGATAAGCAGGATGACAAGTTCCTGAAACACTATTATCTGAATGGTGATGATACTCTTGAAAAGTCTTTACAAAATGTTGGATATACATCTGATGATATCACCGATATGGTATTAACACACTTACATTTTGATCATTGTGGAGGGAGTATTGCAAAGGTTAAAGAAGATACATATTCACCGGCATTTAAAAATGCAAATTACTGGGTAAGTCGACAACAATGGGAGTGGGCTACAAATCCAAACCGACGTGAAAAAGCATCATTTCTGAAAGAGAATATTTTTCCGATCAAGGAAAGTGGTCAATTAAAGATTATTGAAAATGATGGTGAATTACTCCCAAACATTGAAGTGAAATTATACCATGGTCATACAGATGGACAAATGATCCCTTTTATTAAATATAAGGATAAAACGATTGTTTTTATGGCAGACTTGCTACCCTCGGCTGCTCATGTTCCTGTGCCTTATATCATGGCTTATGATACAAAGCCATTGGTAACTTTGAAAGATAAAGAAAACTTTTTCGAGGAGGCAATCAAAAATGAATACATCTTGTTCTTAGAACATGATCTGTATAATGAATGTTGCACAATTCATCAAACAGAAAAAGGACCAAGGGTAAAAGAAACCTTTAAATTATCTGAAGTTCTATGATTATTGACCTTTATTCACTTTGATTGCTTGCGTATTTCCCAACAAGCATTGCTATAATAATGGCAACATAAATCTGACCGCTGGTGCTGATCAATATTGACAATGATTTTGCAAAAGGCAACACTGGAGTTATTTCGCCATAACCTAAAGTTGTCATCGTTACAAAAGTGAAGTAGGTAAAATCTTGAGTTGTGGGGTTTTCCACAGGAAAACTGAATGAATTGGGATCAAACAACATTGCAACTGCAATCCAGGTTACAAACATTAGGCCCATCATCAGGTAACCATTAATGGATTCAAATATTACCCCAGCATCAGCTTTTTTGCTTTTAGCAATCTGGATGATTAATTTGATTACTATAATTTGAAAAAAGACAACATTAACTAAAAGAGAGATATAATGAATAAGTGATGCATCAATCCGTTCAGCCACCCATTCTGTGATAAATGCAACAACAGCGACAATAAATAGTGACTTTCTCCCAGTATCCAAAGTAAATATGGCAGTGAAAAAAATCAGTGAATAAAATACAGAGCCTAAAATTCGATGCAGATCTTTTGGAAAAAATGGAGTGATAAAAATAAAAATGAAAGCAAAAATTAAAAGCAGCCAACGACTATATTGTGTAATCTTAGGGTCAAGTTTTTCAAATAATCCCATAAGTTGTAAATTTGATATTCAAAAATAAAAAATTTAGAAATAGAATTTTAGGATTAGCAAAATTTTACTTATAAATGGTTTATCATCAACACTTTTAATATTCACGTTTAAGTATGTATACTGAACGCCAAGTTCAAAGTCGTCAGATCCTGTATACCCTATTTTCCCGGTAATTAAATGAGACAATCCCCCTTCACTCATTACTATTTCCGGTGCAGAGCTGATAGCATAACCCAAGGCCAGTCCAACTGCCGTATTATGTTTGGGTAAAAAATCAACATCTCCCATCAGTCCGGCTGAAAAATAACTTTTTGTTTTGGACCGCTCAAATGTTTCCCCATAATCAAAATTTCCCTGAAACTGAAATCCAAATGTGGGATTAAATGCATAAGCCCCCC
>DAOVYU010000405.1 GCA_030635465.1 Bacteroidales bacterium
TACACCGATGAAGCTACCTTGATAAAGATCATTGGGTATTTTTCAATACTGGCAATATTAATATCGTGTTTGGGTTTATTTGCCCTGGCTGCATACATGGCAGAACAGCGCACTAAAGAAATAGGTATCCGTAAAGTGATGGGAGCTACCATGACAGGAATTATTTCATTGGTTTCCAAAGAATTTCTGAAGTGGGTAATTATTGCCAATATTATTGCGTGGCCTATCACATGGTTTGCATTACGCGACTGGTTGAGTGGTTATACTTATCACACAAAGTTAAGTCCTGAAATATTTATTTATGCATTGCTATTATCTCTTTTTATTGCATTATTAACGGTATCAACACAAGCTATTAAATCCGCTTTCAAAAAACCAATAGATGCAATTAAATATGAATAGTCATTGAAAGATGCAATTAACACATGTTAACATTATTTAACATACTAAAATTTGGAATCATCGTTATAATTCCAAATTTCGGCAACTATGTCCGACAACCAAATTGATCCAGACAATAAGCATCCAGGTTCTATTGCTAATTTCATTAAGCGACATTTAGTTTTATTTCTTTCTTTATTTGGATCAATATCATTTATTATTATTATTGAATATTATCCAATTATTGCTGAAACAGGTAGTCAAATTTTTCATTTCTGCGAAAAATGCTGGGGTATATTCAACCAAATAATCTAGCTGTTCTGCAAGGACTAAAAAGGGGCAAAACTCAGACAATAAACCGTAAAACAAAACACACACTTTATTGTTATAATTATTAAAAATATGACAGCTCATATTTACCTAGATTAAATTGGGCTGTCTCGATAATTCAGTATTGCAAAATCTTTATCTTTGCAGTCGATTTTTGAAATTAATTTAGTTTTAACCAAATAAATACAAAAAAATGGGAGTACTAGTAGGTAAAAAAGCACCTTTATTTGAAGCTGATGCAGTAGTCAATGGTGGTGAATTTGTGGAAAAATTTTCACTTGAACAATTCATCGGAAAGAAATATGTTTTGTTCTTCTTCTATCCGGAAGATTTTACGTTTGTTTGTCCAACAGAAATTCTTGCTTTTCAGCATAGTATTGAAGAGTTTGAAAAAAGGGATGTTGTAGTAGTTGGCTGTTCAGTCGACTCTAAACATGCTCATTGGACATGGTTAAACACAGAGTTGAAAAATGGTGGAATAAAGGGGGTTAAATATCCACTCGTAGCTGATCATTCAAAAACTATCGCCGAAAATTATGACGTATTGGCTGGTGCATATGATTATGACGAAGAGGATGATCTTTCTCTTTTTGATGGAGATCCAAGAGCCTATCGCGGTTTATTCTTAATTGATAAACAAGGTGTAGTTCGTCATCAGTTAGTCAATGATATGCCTTTAGGTAGAAGTGTTGATGAAGCCATAAGAATGATAGATGCATTGCAATATTTTGAAGAAAATGGTGAAGTATGTCCTGCAAACTGGAAGCCAGGAGATGATGCTATGAAAGAAAATGCAGAAAGTGTTGCTAATTATTTAGCTAATCATTAATAAGTTTATAATAATGAGTCGTCCTAAAAAAGGTTGTTCTTTATAGAGCAACCTTTTTTATTTCAACAAAGTTACATTTCCTTTATCCACAACTGATTCTCCGGTTGAGTACGAAATTTTCACCATCCAGGTGTAAACTTCAAGTGGTAAAACTTCTCCTGTATTGTTAATTGACCCATTCCATTTGTATGCGGGATCATCTGAGCTAAAAACCTCATTTCCCCAACGGTCAAATACAACTAACTGGAAATTTTTCAAATCCGTTCCTAAACCAAAAATTTCAAATTGATCGTTGACATTGTCACCATTGGGCGAAAATGCTGTTGGTGCATAAACACGGAAATGAACATCCACAAAAATACTTCCTGTTGATTTACATCCATTTCCATCAGTAACTTCTACCACATAAGTTCCTCCGCCTAAAGGATCGATATTCTGAGTCGTTTCCTGGGTTGACCAGAAATATTCATATGGTAAAACTCCACCTGTAACAGTAAGATTTATGGCACCCAGACTTATATCACCATTAATTCCTTCCAGTTCTAAAATGATCTCATCAGGCTCAAATAACACAATTTCTTTTACAGCATTACAGCCATAATTATCAATAACTTCAAGACTATACAATCCTGCTTGCGCCTGAGCCAGATATTGTAGACCAAGACTGTGAAATTGCTCATCCTTTGTCCAGATAAAATCATTATAATTTCCTGTCCCTCCTGTCAGATTTTGCATTTGAATACTTCCTGAACTATCCTGATAGCAAACCAGATCTGTTCCTTCCAATTCAAAATCAAGTATGGGCAATTCTGATATAGTTATAGTTTCTTCGATTGCAGGACAAGCATGATCATCAGAAATAGAAACTGAATAAATACCTGATTCAATCCCGCTAAGTGAGGATCCAACTGAATCATTTGACCAGAAATACTGATAGGGTTCAGTCCCCCCATTAACATTTAAATTTATACTTCCATTTTCTTCTCCAAAACAAACATCTGTTGCTATATAATCTAATCCTAAAACATCTGGTTCAGTAATGATTATGGA
>DAOVYU010000095.1 GCA_030635465.1 Bacteroidales bacterium
ATCATTTTTCATTGTGGTTGATGGCAAGGGGTGAGATACAGGCTGCGAAAATTCTTCATCCAAAAAAAGCAAGTGATTTTAAAGAGCCCGAATCTATCAGGGAATACTTGATTAATATAATCCAGAAATTCAGAGACGAGCAGAACCAGGGTAAAGTGGTACCTTTTGAAAAAACAGCTATTTTGGATGAAGCCAATATTGTAACCTTGTCAGAGGGGGCAATGGGTGGAAAAGGCAGGGGGCTTGCATTTATTAATTCCCTTATTTATAATTTTGATTTTTCCAATTATGTACAGGGTATTAATATCAGGGCACCCAAAACTTCTTTTATCGGAACAGATGAATTTGAATATTTTTTCGACAGGAATAATTTACATTATGTTAAAACCGAAGAAATACCTTACGAGCAGATTAAAAAACTTTTCCTCAAAGCGCAACTAACCCCTACACTAATCAGCAGGCTAAAATCACTTCTTAAAATGATAAAAAGACCTCTCGCTATAAGGTCATCAGGCTTGTTTGAAGATAGTTTAATGCAACCGTTTGCAGGGATTTTTGAAACTTACCTGCTTCCCAACAACCATCCCGATCCGAATGTAAGATTAAAACAAGTAATGGATGCCATTAAATTGGTATATGCTTCTGTTTATTCTGATGTTGCCCGTGGTTATATTAAGGCAGTGAATTATAAAATTGAAGAAGAAAAAATGGCCGTAATAATTCAGGAAGTTGTTGGAAATGAATATGAAACTGTATTTTACCCTCATATAAGTGGTGTGGCACAATCTTATAATTATTACCCCTTTGCCCATCAAAAACCTGAAGAAGGATTTGCGGTTGCAGCGGTAGGCCTCGGAAAGAGCGTTGTTGAAGGAGAAAGAGCATACAGATTTTCGCCAAAATACCCTACTACCGCGATCATTAGCACAAAAGATCAGGTACAAAATTCTCAGGTGCAGTTTTATGCGGTTAACTTAAAAAATCAAGATCCCGACCTCATGGAAGGAGACACTGCTGGCCTTTGTAAACTCGATATTTATGACGCTGAAAAACACGGTACCCTTAAACATTGTGCATCTGTTTATGATATTAATAACAATACTATTTCACCAGGAACTGATAAACCAGGTCCACGGGTAATAAATTTTGCTAATGTTCTAAAATATAAGTATGCACCAATGGCGGAAACAATTGAAGTTGTACTCGATATTGTAAAAGAAGCAATGGGTTGTCCGGTTGAAATTGAGTTTGCTATTGATCTGAATAAAGATAAGGATTATAAGGCCTCATTTTATCTTCTACAGATTAAGCCTATGATTGGAGGTGCACAGGATTATGAAGTGGATATGGATAAGATCAAAAAAGAAGATATTATATTGTATGCAGAAAAAGGTATGGGTAACGGATTAATTAAAAATATAGAAGATGTAATTTACATAGACAATGCAAAATTTGACAAATCCAAAACTGAATTGATGGTGAAAGAAATAAAAACGTTGAATGAGCAAATGGTTAAGGATGGAAAGGAGTATATTTTGATAGGGCCAGGAAGATGGGGTACGCGCGACCGTTGGATTGGGATACCGGTAGACTGGCCACAGATTTCAAATGCCAAAGTGATTGTCGAAACAAGTTTGGAAGGATATCCGCTGGATGCCTCTTCCGGATCACATTTTTTCCATAATGTTACTTCTGCTAATGTTGGTTATTTTTCAGTTCAACCTGAAAAATCAGGAAGCTACATTAGCTATGATAAATTGGAAGAGCAGGAATTAATTGAACATTCCAAATATTTCAAGCATGTCCATTTCAAAAAACCATTAAAAGTTAGAATGGATGGGAAGAAAAGGATTTCAGTGATTACAACTAATTAATAATGTAAGCACCATGTTTTATTTATCTGTTTCCACTTACTCCATGTATGCAATACGAATTTACCTTCATTACATTGAAGCTTAGGTTATAATTAATCCGGATTTATACCAGGCGGATAAAAAAAAATCTTCAGTATGCAACCATTTCAAGATAATTTCCCCCTTTCTTAATATGATATCATGAACATTTTAATTAATTGAATTACACTGATGGGAATATAACTTTACAATTGGTGCATACTGAAGAAGAATTAATTAGCGGTTGTATCAATAACGACCGAAGATTACAAAAGGCATTATACAAGAAATATTGTAATGCCATGTACTCTTCGGCCTACCGTATTCTTAACGATATTGAGCTTGCAAATGATGCATTGCAAGAGGCATTTATCCAGGTTTTCAGGGATATAAAAAAGTTTAGGGGCGACTCTACACTTGGGGCTTGGATCAAGACAATTGTGATCCGGTCAGCTATTCGTTTATTAAAAAAAGATGATCTGTTTGTTCCGCTTAATGAGTTTTTACACGATAGAAGTGTTGAAATTCCAAACTCCCTGGATGGTGAATATCTTGAAGAAGCAATTTTAAGGCTGCCTGATGGTTTCAGGACAGTGTTTTTGTTAATTGAGGTGGAAGGTTATGCCCATAAAGAAGTGGCTAAAATGTTAGATATATCGGAGGGTACCTCAAAATCTCAATTGTTTCATGCAAAAAATAAATTACGCGAAAAAATCAACGGACTAAGGTTTTCGATGTAATGGAAATGGATAACAACGATAAACATATCAATAGCAAAAACTTGCCTCAACATGAGCCCAATCCTGATTTGTGGGAAAATATTGAGCAAGGCCTGGATAAATTGGAAGCTGTCGATAAATTCAAAAAATCGTTAAGTGTTTTGCCTGTTCATGAACCTGCTTCCCAATTATGGGATAATATTGAAGTTAAGTTGGAAGACGAAAAACCACTTGTTTTCTATAGTCTATTGAAGAGAGTAGCTATTATAATTGTGGCTTTGCTGTTATTGTTAGTACCGATTTATTTTTTCTTAAATAATAATGTTGACAAAACAAATATAAATGAATCCCCGGCAGCAAAAAAGGAAACAAGGATAGAACCTGATAAATTAAAAAATGTTGAGGATTTCCCGGCTCCAATAGAAAGAGAACCAAAAGCGCCCGTTGACAATCCAACGGAAATTTCCGAAACAGAAATAATTGTATCGCCGAAAGAACCGGAAGAAAATAATATAAGCCCGGTACTTGTCATTCATGAAGAAAAGGCAGCAAACGATGTGGGTTTTATTCCGGAAACAGAGAATGTTGAAAATAATAACACCTCAGCATCTGATATTAATGAAACCAGCGTTGTGTTTGCCCGTTTGACCTTTCTTAATTTTAAGCCACAATTAGAATATTGGTATTCACCTAGCTTTAATTCACAAATCCCTTTGAGGAATGATATTCCTGCAAAAGCTGAATTGGTTCCAATGAAATTCTATACAGGCATTCATTATACACCCGGTTTAGTTTACACGAATGTTGGAAATGAACCTACACAAAAAGAACACACTTTGGGGGTTGATATTGGATATAAATTCAATGGGGTTTTTGTTGAAACCGGCATTGGGCTAAACTTTACAAAACAAGATGCTACTTACGAAATCGATTATCTGCAAAACGAATTGATTAACACATACACAAAGGTCGATTCGATTATTTATGAAATTGATACCATCCATGCTGAACTTAAAAAGAATTATGTAACATCGGATGTAGATGTTTATGACTCTATCAATTATGCCGAAAATACAAAAACTACAAATCAGTTTACATACCTCCGGATACCACTATTGATAGGCTATAAATTTGATTTCAGGAAAATTTCCATTTTTGTTAAAGGGGGGGCTTTGTTTTCAGTTTTGTTAAAAGGAGATGAGTCGATACCAACTGTTGATGGTAAGGAAATAACCATCACAAATGTTGACCGTTTATCTCCATATATGATTACAACAAAATGGCAGGCTATGGTAAGTGCTGGTGTTGCTGTTCCCTTGAATAAATTATTGATATTTGCCGTGGAGCCTCAATTCAGGTATTTATTATCAACCTATTCAGATCAAAACCTCCAATACGATAAAAGGCCTTATTCTATTGGTGTAAAGGTAGGTTTGTTAATTAATTTTTAAAATAAATGCAACCATTTAATAAACCATAACCCCTTTTATATAACAACTAATTGCAATTGGACTTTATCATAAACATTGTATTAACAAATTTATTAATAAAATAAAATTCTATTATTATGAGATATTATACAAATTTTGGATTAGCACTTATGGTAGTGTTATTATCTACCGCTATTTTATTTGCTCAATCATCAGTTAATGATATTTGCCCAAAACCCCCAAATGTAGAGATACCGCAATCGGATGCCATGTTCGATGTGCAGTTTGACTTTCCCGTTGGGGTTGGTGGAGGAGAGGGCGGAATTGAAACAGATGGCAATTATATTTATACCTCCATGTGGAATGGCGCAGGCGAATTCCAGAAATACTCAATTGACGGTACCTGGCTTGAAACCTTCACCGTACCAGGTTCTGATGGATGCAGGGACCTTGCATATAACGGAACTTATTTTTATGGCAGTGCTTCATCTACAACTGTATTCGAAATGGATTTCTCAACTGCAAGCATGATAAGTACCTTTACTGCACCAACTGACTGTAGGGGGTTGGCTTACAACGAAGATGAGGATGTGTTTTATGCAAATAATTGGAGTAATGACATCGTTAAGTTCAATATAGAAGGTGTAATGCTTGGTAGTTTTGCAGTTGGACCTGTAGGAGGTGGTTATTATGGTCTTGCTTACCAAAGCCCAGCCTTATCCGGTGAAGAACCCTTCCTTTGGGGATATGCCCAGATAGGAGCTACCAATAACGAACTGGTCCAGATTTCACTTCCTGACGGAACAGAAACAGGCCTCTATTTTGACGTGTCGACAGTAGCAAACACAGGAGGCAGTCTTGCCGGTGGCCTGGCCATTCATGAAGGCCTTGTTGCTGGATCTAACACCATCCTTGGTACTGCGCAGAACATAAATATCTGGGGACTTGAGCTTGTTAATACAGCGCTAATGCCACCAATTGAAAATTTAGAAGCAACAGTGGTTGAAGATGACGTAAACTTAACATGGGATGCCCCGGGTGGGGAAAAGGCACTTTTGGGATATAATGTTTACCGTGATGGAAATTTACTTGCCTACGTCACTGAAACTGAATATTTAGATTCAGGCCTCGCTCCGGGATTTTATGAATATTGCGTTACAGCAGTTTATGACGATGGTGAATCTCTCCCGCTTTGTGTAACTGCAGAAATTGGAGGAGCACCACCATCATATATTGAAGATTTTGAAACCGGTGATTTTACTAAATTCAACTGGGGATTTGAAGGCGATGCAGATTGGATAATAGATCCTTCCACACCTTACGAAGGATTGTTTTCAGCGAGATCAGGAGAAATTGGTAATAGTGGATTTGAGAATACTACTTTAAAGATCACTTTAAACCTTGACGCGCCTGGTGTAATCAGTTTTTACAAAAAAGTTTCCTGCGAGTTAGGATTTGACTATTTTGCATTTTGGATTGACAACGAAGTGATTGATTATTGGACCGGTGAAGAGGATTGGTCATTTGAGCAATTTGATGTACCTGAAGGTTTACATACTTTTAAATGGACATACCAAAAGGATTTCGACCTGAGTGTTGGTGAAGATGCTGCCTGGTTAGATAATATTGTATTTCCCGGGGCCGCAATAAACCTTAATCCCATTGAAAACTTAGAAGCAACAGTTG
>DAOVYU010000366.1 GCA_030635465.1 Bacteroidales bacterium
TATTGAGTGGAGGTTATACCAGCAAAACTCCTTTTTATCTGATGCGTGGCGATATTCCTATTTGGGATATGGCCAAAGTTGAAAAAAACTTCCTCCAAAAAATTGCCATTGTTTCTGTTGGACGGCTCATTATCCGGAAGTTTGATTTCGAGGAAAGTTTCTTTTTACCATTGGCAAGGCAAGTGAGGGAAGCGGTAAACATGCCCTTAGTTTATATTGGAGGTGTGATTTCCAGATCAGGAATTGACGAGGTGATGACCGAAAACTTCGACATGATTGCCCTGGGTAGGGCATTGATCCAAGATCCGGATTTTATTTTAAATATACAAAACGGTACAGTTGAAAAATCGGAATGCAATCAATGTAATATTTGTGTTGCTGAAATGGATAGGGGCGGAGTAAGGTGTATTTTGTAGAAAATCTCACAGAAACAAACGTCATTGCGAGTCATGGCGTAAAATTTTGCGATGGAACGAAGCAATCTGTCATAAATTTTACTTTAGGTTAATAACAGATTACTTCTCCCACGGAAAAGTGGGATCGCAATGACGGAATTCCCTAATAAGATTTTCTACTCTTCCCTGAACCTAAAGGAAAGTTTAACCTTTGTACGATAAGCCACCACTTTACCTTCCTCAATTTTCATATCCATCGCTGATACTTCTGCAATCCTTAGGTCCTCCAATGTAGAAGCTGCTCTTTCAACAGCATGTTTTGCAGCATCCTCCCAGGAGGTTGTACTGGAACCTATTAATTCAATAACTTTATAAATACTTTCACTCATGATTAGTCCTCCAAATTTTAATGAGACAATAATTTTTTTGGTTTATTTCCAAAGTTACAAAATGAAAAGGTTGATGTCAAGAAATGAAATAATAATTTGGTGCAGGTTGACTAATTTATACCTCTAACAAGAACCATCGAACATTTTATAGAATATTCATCTCATTTAAAATGAAAATAACTACTTTTAGTCGTTCAAAATTCATATCACAGTATTGGTAAATGAAGATAGCAATTATTGGATTTGGAGCTGCGGCGATAGGATTCATTGAGAAAATTAAAAATTCTGAACACGAAATCCATATTTATGAACGAAGTAAGGATATCTATTCCTCAAGTATTTCGGGCATAAGGGCAGATGGTAAACTATTTGTCTCGAAAGATATGGGTGGTGATCTGGACATTGATCTTGAATTGCAGAAAAAACTGGTTGACTTCTGGATAGAAAAAACCAATGGTGGGAAATACGAAACAGGTAGTTCCTTTTCTAGCCTGGATTATTATCAAGAGTTTTATGCAAAAGGCTTTCAGCCCATTATTTCTGATTTTTATCATCTGGGTACAGACCAGTTGAAAGAAGTACTGTATAATATCTTTGAGGAATATAGCTCATTGTCCAATATTCATTTTCATTTTGAAAGTCCGGTAAGTAATATAGAACTGGCTGGCAACAAGGTAAAGTTGGATTATAACGAAACTTATGATAAAGTAATAGTAGCCGTTGGTCGAAGCGGTCATAAACTGGTTAAAACCATTATCAAACAATATCCTCAAATAGTACTCGATAGTACAAAAGTGGATATAGGAGTTCGGTTTGAATTACCGAATCATATAGTTGAAGAGCTAAACCGTGAAATGTATGAATTTAAGGTGCGTTACAAAAGTAAAACCGGTTATATGGTCCGAACCTTTTGTAATAATCCATCCGGTTATGTAGTGACTGAAAATTATGGAGATTTTATTACCGTAAACGGTCATGCCAAAATCAGTGAGAAAAGCAATAATACCAATTTTGCCATTTTAACAACAGTACAGCTTACTGAACCTTTTAATGATCCAATTGGATACGGATCAAACATTGCAGAATTGTCAAATATGCTGGGAGGTAAAAAAGTGATGCTGCAAACTTACAGTCATTTCAAAGATTCCAAGCGAACAAAAAATCTGTATCGGGTTTTTCCTACTTTACCTGAAAAAGATTATATCCTTGGCGATATTAATTTGGCTTATCCCAGACGTATCATTGAAAGCATCATTGATTTTATTGAAAATTTGAATAAAGCGATTCCGGGTGTTGCTCATCCGGATAATCTTGTATATGCCCCTGAAATTAAGTTTTACAGTAATGCCTTAAGTAATTCCGTTTTTAAGAATTTAAAGTTTGTTGGAGATTGCTCAGGATTTACACGATCTATTATTTATGCAACAGCTCATGGATTTACGATGGGAGAAGAGATCCTCAACGAATAGTCAATGAACTTACTTTAAATATCATAAATTCAAATATCATAAATTTATTCTAACTTATAAAATGTCAATAATATGAAAAGTTTGTATTTGCCAAAAACAGGAGTCCAATTTTTACATGTTTTATTGGTTGTGCTAATGGTTTTTTCTGCTGTTACGCTTTTTGCCAAAAAGGAAAAAGATGCTGATAAGAAAAGTGATACCATCAAGTCTGGTGATGTCAGTGGGTTAAAATTCAGAAGTATTGGACCTGCATTTACTTCAGGCAGGATTGCCGATTTTGCTGTAAATCCTAAAAATCACAGTGAATATTATGTGGCTGTTGCTAGTGGTCATATTTGGAAAACAACAAATAACGGAACTACTTTCGACCCTATTTTTGATAATGAAGGTGCTTATTCTATCGGATGTATAACGATGGATCCAAAAAATTCAAATGTGTTATGGGTTGGTACTGGAGAAAATAACCATCAAAGGGCTTTAGGTTATGGCGATGGTATATATAAAAGTATGGATGGTGGTAAGTCATGGAAAAATATGGGATTGAAAGAATCTCGTAAAATAGGTATGATTGCCATTGACCCAAGAAATACTTAGGTCGTTTTTGTCGCTGCAGAAGGCTCTGCCTGGGGTCCGGGAGGAGAAA
>DAOVYU010000304.1 GCA_030635465.1 Bacteroidales bacterium
AAGGTATCGTGTTTTCTGAAATTCAACGAAAGGAAAATTATGATCCCTTATCCAAACGACTTTCTGATACCATCCGTTTTTTTGCCGATAAAGTTGAAATTGATAATTTTGATATAGAAGCATTCATCAATAAAAAACATTTAAGTATTGATAAGCTGGTGATTTTAAATCCTAAACAATTTCAATACATTGCTCTTGCACAAAAAAAACCTACTCATCCTGATTCAATTTCTCCAATGTTATTGTATAAACGGATTAATAGGATGTTGCCCAACTATTTCAGTCATATTGATATAAAGAATTTTAATATCAAAAATGCAGATGTAAAATATCAAATGGAAAAAAATAATATGGTGTTCGAATCTAAAAGTTCTTTAGTTATGAAAAACATCATGTTCGATCAGCAATTGCAAGATGGGAAAACTCCAGAATTGACTATAGATAATTATGAATTTTGTATTGCTGACGTAAAGTTACTGTCGGATAAAATGCAATTTATTTCGGAAAGTGTCTGTTATAACAGTATTGAAAATGACCTGATCATCATTAATAGCCATGCTGATAATATTATAGAAAGGAATGGTGGTAACAGTGGTTCAGTACAGTATAATGTTACTTTCCCGAAAATTGAACTAACAGAACCCAATTTTAATCCACTTTCAGGAGGAAATTTTAGTTTTGATATTATACATATTGTCGATCCCCGAATCAATCTTCAATTTTCTGCACATAAAAGTGAGCATAAAATAGCTAAGATAAGTGACTATAAAATTCTTCCATTTACTTTTCTGGAAGATGGTGTAAAACTCGAAAATGGGAAGGTATTTGTTCGTTTTGTGGGAGAAAGTGATAGCTCAACTTTGGAAATAGATAAGATAGATTTTGATGCCCATGAAATTTATAAGATAATTGGCTCAGTTGAACACCATTCCAAGAACAGAAACCTGTTCGAGTATTTGGATTTTCATTTGAATGATATTTCTTTGACGGGTCCTGGTTTAAACCTGGAGATCAAAAATATTGATTATGACAAACATTCAGGAATCATTTCCATCAACCCGATTAAGCAGGAAATGTTTTCTAAGCTGGGGGCTCCGGAATTTAGAAGTATAATTGATATTCCGAAAATAAATATTGAGTATCCTGACCTGATGCTGATGAATGAAAGGGTGAAAAGTTATGGTGCTGTCAACCTTTTGATACCAGAAGTAAAAGTTAGTCATGAGTCTGGTAAAAAGGAGCAACCAAAAGAAAATATGGACATCAAGATAACAGTAAACGATAGTTCATTACGTAACTTCCTGGGTAAAGTTGATTTTTTCCATATCGACTCCACTGTTTTTAATAATATTGGGTTCTCTCATAGCAGAATATCAGATTCTACAGGAGGATCATTTGATATTGAACGTGTTTCAATATTGGTTGATAAGTTGAAGATCGACTCCAGTCATTTTGATTTTCATGAAAAAAGGATCGCAAAGGATATTATTTTACAATTGTACGACAGAGAGTTGGTGACTGCTGATAGCATGTATCGTTTTAAAGTTAAGAATGTTACTTATTATTATAGCCGTGATAAAATTGTAATTGATTCGTTCGAAGTTATTCCTATGCATGAAAGGGTAGCTTTTTTCAAAAAGGCAGGTTTTCAAACTGATAGAATGCAAATAAAATTTGCGAGTGCAGTTGCTGAAGGAATTGACCTGCTTTCAATTGTTGAAAGCAAGAAGTTGCAAATCGGCAAACTAACATTGGATAAATTCCACCTGATGGATCACCGCGACCAGCACTATCCCCGTAAGGAAAATGATTTTAAAAAATTACCAAAAGAGTCCTTGTTCAGTTTGCCATTTTTATTGAATGTTGATACAGTTCAGGTAAATAATTCTTTCCTGTTATATGGTGAGTATGTAGATAAATCACCTGAGCCAGGAGAAATATATTTTACGAATTTTGATGCTTCAATTTATAATGTTTCAAACATTAAAGCTGGCATAAATGAAAACGATAGTTTATTTGCACACATCACAACGGACATTATGAATGAGTCACGTATGACTGTGGATCTTACCATTCCGCTGGATAAAGATGATGACAGTTTCTGGATAAAAGCAAATGTGGAAGAGCTTGATTTGAGAAAATTTAATTCCATGACCGAAAATCTATTTGGCATCTCCATTGTCAGGGGAAAAGGAGTGGTAGAGATTCCATTAATAACTCTCAATGATATTTATTCGAAGGGATCCGTCATTTTTGAATATGATAAACTAAAGCTGGCCATGTATAACCGCAATAAAGCAAAACTAAACCGGGGTTTAGGTAGCGGATTAATCGACTTCATGATGAATGGTGTACTTATCAAATCTAATAACCCTACTTTTCTTCGTAAAACACGCATAGGTGATGTGTATGCTAAACGCAATGACCAGCGATCCTTTTTTAATTATATCTGGAAAAGTACAATGAGTGGTTTGATGTCAACCATGGGATTCACTAGCAAAGATCAACGAGAAGAAAAAAAGGAGCAGAAGTTTGAACAGAAAATTGAACGCAAGGATGAACGGCAAATGAATAAAATAAATAAATAACCTCATACATAATCCTCATTTACATTCTATTTGCAGCAGTTGAGGTGCTTTTGGTGCACTGGCATTTTTAACTGCAATCAGTTATTTTGGATTTATCATCGTTGATAGCGAATGTTCTTATTCCTTTAATATATCAAATATTACAATAATAAATTTCATTTCATTAGACACATTTAATTCATTTTTTTTAATTTGATATTTTTCCTTAAATAGGATTCTTTCGTAACCATCTATTATATAGCCACATAGAAAATGCAGAGATAAAGCCAATTCCCATGAGAATTATCCAGCCCATCGAATTCCAAAAAGGATTAAGCTCTAACAAACCAGATTCAAGTTTGATAGCACTTTTACACATAATTTCATGAAAGATGAATGCTCCGGCAGGTCCTCCAATTAAGGCTCCAATAGCCAATGGGAGGTTCGCATAACCGAGGAATAATCCCTCTTGTCCTTTTGGAGCGAGAGCTCCTATAAATTCATAGGTTCTGGCTGATGTAAATAATTCACCGAATGCGATCAAAGCAACCGTCAGGGTAATAAAAAGTGTTCCCAGTGGTACCCATTCACCAAGAGTAAGTGTCCTTACTCCTCCACTCATAAATATGGGAATAAGGTTTATCATCATTGAAACACCTATTATAATAATACCGACAATAATTGAATTGATCGGTTTCATCTTTCCGAACTTCTTCGTTATTAAAAGTTGAAAAAATACAATAACAAAAGGATTTGCCATGGTTATGATGTCAACGGCCGGGTCTAACTCCACAACTTTTTGTAAGTAAAGGGGCAGTACATTATAAACCTG
>DAOVYU010000393.1 GCA_030635465.1 Bacteroidales bacterium
AAAGCTTTGGTAGTAAATTTATTGATATTCAAGTCCATTTTGCTTAAATATTTTGCCAGAGCCAGGGCTGTGGCAAATTTTGCAAACTCAGCGGGCTGCAACGAAAAGCTTCCGATTTGAAACCACGATTTTGATCCTGCTATTTCCTTACCAAATAGCAATACACCAATAAGCATAGCAATCACCAATAAATAAATCACATAGGAAAAAGTGGAGAAAAATTTAGCATCAATGATCAATATTACAAGTGCCAGAAATGCAGATGTTCCAATCCAGATAATCTGCTTTCCATAGTTTTGAGATAAATCAAAAATATATTGGTGCTCCTGGTTGTATACAGCAGCATATATATTAATCCAACCGATCAATATCAATAGGAAATACAGTAACACTGTAATCCAGTCGATATTTTGAAATATGTTTTGACGTTGTCTCAATCTTTTACAATTAAATTTCCTTCGAGCATTCGTTTTTCAATATGTGGACGTGTGATGGTGTCATTCAAATATTTTTCTATCATTAATGATGCGATTGGAGCCGCCCATGTTGAACCATAGCCCGAATTTTCTACAATAACAGATAAAGCTATTTGTGGATTTTCTTTGGGTGCAAAAGCGATAAACATAGAATGATCATCACCATGCGGATTCTGAACAGTTCCTGTTTTTCCACATATATGAACATCCTTCAATTTCGACCACCGGGCTGTACCATGCTCCCCTTCAAATACTTCAAGCATGGCATCCTGTACAACATCAAAATATTTTTCATCAATTGTAGTATTCTTTTTTTCTTTAAAAGGACTGATAATATTATCCTTAGTACCAATGGCTGTTACCAAATGGGGTGGATAATAATATCCTTTGTTCGCAACTACCACGACAAAATTGGCCAACTGCAGTGGAGTTACCAGAATTTCCCCCTGTCCTATTGCCAGTGACCTGATGGTTAGTGCATTCCAATGGTTTTCACCATAAATATTATTATAAGTTTCCTTGGTTGGGATATTTCCGTTTAGCTCAAATGGAATGTCAGTATCAAATTTAGTCCCAAAGCCCATGCTGGTCACATGATTTCTCCATGCATTAAAAGCTTCAGCGTAACTCTTGTATTTATAATTCATGATAATCGATCTGTAAACATTCCAGAAATATGGATTACATGATTGCTCAATGGCCATTTGCAATTTCAAAGGAGTGATATGATCGTGTGTACAACGAATCGGTCTTGAAGCAGGCCCTGAACATGAATAGCTTGTATATTTTCCTAAAACACCCTCTTGTAATCCAACCAACGCATTGACCATTTTAAATGTTGAACCAGGCGGATAATTACCCATAATGGCTCTGTTGATTAAAGGTTTTAACGTATCAGAGGCAAGTTTTCTATAGTTGTCACTTCTTACCCTTCCAACCAGTAAATTCGGATCATAAACCGGACTGGTAACAAATGCCAGAATTTCGCCTGAATTTGGATCAATGGCTACGATACTACCAATTTTATTGATCATCAATTGTTCGCCATAATCCTGTAGTTCAGCATCAATAGAAAGATATAAATTTTTACCAGCTTCAGAAAGGGTATCATATTTCCCATCTTTGTAGGATCCCTGATCCCGGTTATGCACATCAACCATTACAATTTTAACCCCCTTTTTTCCCCTCAACTCCAACTCATAAAATTTTTCAATTCCACTTTTACCAGAATAATCTCCCATGCGATAATAATGATCGGATTCAATTTCCCTATTGTTAACCTCTCCGATGTAACCCAGCAAATGTGCAGCAATTGGAAAAGGATATTTTCGAAGCGATCGGGATTGCACATAAAATCCAGGAAATTTATAAAGCTTTTCCTCCAGATATCCATATTCCTCTTTTGAAACCTGTGCCAGAAATGTAGATGCTTTATAACGAGAATATTTAGTGACTTTTTTCATCTTAGCCCGATAGGCCGAATCTGTAATATTTAACAACTGACAAAACTCAGTTGTATCCATATTTTTTACCTGACGTGGAATCACCATTAAATCATATGCCGCTTCATCATAAACCAGCAATTCTCCGTTTCGGTCATAAATTAATCCACGGTTGGGGTAAATGGTTGTGGGACGAAGTACATTATTCTCCGCTGACAGGATGTAGGATTCATCAAATACCTGCAGATAAAATAAGCGAACCAGATAAATTATACCCACAAGTATAAATATGGCAATTACTATGAATTTTCTGTCTGTCAGATTCCTGTTCATGCTTAGCTGAAGTCAAATCAATGGATTTAACGTATTTAAGCGGACAAAGTTAGGAATAAAGTAAACAAAGGAATTATTATTCAGGAAGAGTATATATTATTCATTTAAAAAAGAATTTTACTCATTTACAACAGGGAAATAAATTTTATGTTGTTCATTGAATTTTCTAATGAATATATAATCTTTATCTCTCTTTTTTATGTTTGAATTCAGGTATTCCTCATAGAGTTCTTCATCCTTCACTAATAAACTATCAAGATATTTAGTTTTAAAATCAAAAGAGTTCCCGGTAGCTGCATCCATTAATGCATGAAGTTCAGAAGTTGCAATGTTAAAGTGTTTTTGAACCTCATCGTCCTCTCTTGTATCTCCCCTTAAAGATACAATATAACAAATGCCGCCATATATGAGAATTTTATAAAACATATTCCTGTGTGAAACATAAATATCTCCCTTTTTTGAATAACCCCA
>DAOVYU010000172.1 GCA_030635465.1 Bacteroidales bacterium
AGTCCAATCTACATTTGCATTTAGAGTGGCAAGGCCATCAGGATTACCTTCAAATAGTGGTTTTAATATGTTAATATTCTGACCAATAAATGGAGCTGAAATAAGCAGTACTGAAAAAAGTAATCCAATCGATATTACCCCAAATTTCATCCATTTGCTAAAAATTATCCTTTTATCTATAATTTCATTGATAACCAGTGCAGACAAGAATGTTAAAGGAAAATACGCCAAAGATGAATAGTGTACAATTTTTGACTGAACAATAGTAAATAATCCTAACACAACCCAAAAAAGAATTATCATCCATTTTCTGAAATCCAGCTGGTATTTTTTATCTAATTGAAGTTTATAAAATCCCCTGATAGCAAAAATAGATGCGGGAAAACAACCAAACAATAAAACAATCACATGAAAACCCGGAAACCCACCATGTCCAGCATCTTCCGTGCTAAATAACCGAATCTGATAAGTGATAAATTCAATTACAAAATCAGGACCATGCATCAAGGTTTCAATTCCAAACCAGATTAACATTACAGTTGCTGCAATCAATGAAAATCCTATAAATTGGGGAAGGCTGATAAACATTTTAAAACGGACAAAAATCCAGTAAACAATTAAAACCAGGAAAGTAATCATGTAAGCAACTGGGCCTTTAGTTAATATGGCCAATCCAATGAATAAACCAGATAAGATTAAATAGAACAGTTTTGATTTTAAAAGATTTAGTTCATCCAGGTTTTCTTGTTTCCATTTAAACTTCAAAAAATAATAAATCCCAGAAAAGATAAATAAATTAAATAAAGGGTCAATAATTCCAGATTTAAAATATAAATGAGGTAAAATACTTCCAAAGTATGCTAGCGACCAGATAAATCCAAATCGTTTATTAAACAAAAATGACCCCATCCGGTATAAAACCAACAAAGTTATTATACCAACAATCGCATTGGGAAAACGTGCTGCAAACTCATTGATCCCAAACACCTTCATTGAAATTACCTGCATCCAGAAAAACAAAGGAGGCTTTTCCCAAAAGGGCTGAAAGTTCACCTGAACGTGCAAGAAGTTATTCGTGACAATCATCTCCCTTGAAATCTCAGCGAAATTCACTTCATCCCAATCAAACAGATGAACTCCACCTAAAAAAGGAATAAAAAATATTGAGCCCAGAAGTATAATAAATAAATAAGCGTTGGGATTTCTCATGAACAATTCTTGTGTAAAGAACAAAAATAATCATTCATCTAAATAGTGGACTAATTTATACTAAACAAAAATAATATCCTGATCTTTAATTTTAGGTTTGCCTAAATAACAAAGTAAAAGTTGTGCAACAGTTAATGTATCCTTTTGACAATATTGAACTATTCTTTCAAGGTTGTTTTCTTTGTAATAAACCTCTGCAACCATACTCCCATCTATATCTTCCTTTGGTGTATCAATACCAAAAACAGCCGTAAGTAACTCTAAAGAAGTATAATTTTTATAATCTCCGAATTTCCATAATTCCATGGTATCAAGGTGTGCTACTTCCCAGGGTTTTTTACCGGCTATATTTAAAATTCCAGGTAATGACAAACCATTGATCAACATTCGACGTGCGATATAAGGATAATCAAATTCTTTCCCATTATGGGCACATAATAGATGATCTCGCGAATTATAATACTTATCAAGCATAGCAGAAAACTCTTTTAATAAAATCAGTTCATCCTCTCCATAAAAAGATTTTATCCTAAACTCCCTGTTTTTCATAAAACCAACAGAAATACAGATAATTTTACCGAATTCGGAGTAAATGCCAGCCCGGCCAAATAATCTATCAGAGGTATCATCTTCATCCCTTTTTAATCGTTCAGCTTTTTTGTCCCACAATTTTTTAAATTTTTCAGGCAACTGATCATAATCCGGAACCATTGGTACTGTTTCAATATCCAGAAACAAGATTTTTTCAAAATTTAGATTGTAAAGCATAATAATTGATTTTGTTTGATAAAAATACAAATTTGGCAACTATCTGCCAAACCAAAAATGAGTATCTTTAAAATATTTCTACATTTTACAGGTTAATAGTTCATAATTGAAAAATTTAATGAATTAACATGATATTTCATTTTTTTGATACTAAACGACTGAAAAACAAACTTCATTTTCAAATACTATTTTTGTCTGTAATTTGTATTCAGGTCATTATGAATACATCCTGTAATAAAGAAACAGACAGCCAACTACCGGTTATTACCTATATTTCACCTCATGAATTGCAGGGATTCAATGTTTTAGATAGCATAAATATAAAGGCAAATATCACAGATGACAATATAATTAAAAGTATAAAGGTTGGCCTGGTTAACAAAGAATTCATTTCGATTTTACCATCCGTGTTTATTTATCCAAATTCTGCAAATTATCAAGTGAATATCGAATTCCCGATTAATGACATATATCTGGAATCCGGAGAATATTATACGCATATAAAAGCTGAAAACGGCACCAACACCAAAAATCAATATCAATTAATATTTATTACTGGAATCCAAAGGAAATTTGAAAGAGTACTCATTTTGTCAGAAGGTAATTTTAATGAAATTAAAGTATCCGAAATTGATAAGATGGATAATTTTAGTTTTTTGTTTGATATCAATGGAGATTATAGCGGATCAGAATCCAATTCAAGGTACCAGCAATTATACATTTCAGGAAAAAATTTAATCAATTTAAATACCTATGATTTACTATCCCAGGAATTAGATTGGTTAAAAGAAGCTTTTCCACCAGTTCCCATGCACAACAATAATTGTTTATATTTTGATGAAGAATTGTATGTTTCTTTCCAGGCCAACTATATATACGGATACCGTTCTAATGGATCACAAGTGTTTAACACTATCGTAGAAAATGACAAAACACCTTCAAGATTAGCAAAGTTTAATGAATTATTATTGGTTGATTTACAAAGTAAAACAGGAGGAATTACTTATGTGGCAACTTACTATTTAGCTACAGGAGCCGAAAAACAACGATTAGTGACAAATTATAAAGTAGTAGACTTTTTTAAAATTGATGAAAATAATGTATTAATCGCTGGAAATAATTCTGGGGAAGGAGTACTGAATATGTATGATCCGTACACAAACATAGAAACAATATTGATAACTGTACCTGGGAATATCACTTGTATTGAAAAGCTACCCAATAATAATTTTATCATCGGTACAGACAATACTATACTAGTCTATGATCACGACCAATCTTTCCTTACCAGTATATTACCTGGAAAAGTCGCTTATAGAATACGTTTCGATGAAACGGAAAATAATATTTTTACCGTTGCTCCTAAGCTAATTGAAAAAATAAAATACCCGCAAATGTTACCTCAGAATTCATACCCCTTACCGGATAGCATCTTTGATATTCACTTATTTTACAACAAGTGATAATTCACGGATATTTTACTAATTCAGAAAAATACTAAGACTTGAACTTCTTTTTGGTTTCATCCCACTTGATGTACTGGACTGCCTGATTTTTGGCAATAAATTCCAGATACTTCTGAGCCATTTCCGGATTTGTTCGTTTGTATGTTTCATACACCCTAGCACGTCCTGCATGACTGTAAATTAAGTTCAATCCGACTTTTTCTTTTTTAGTCATAATCACAAATTTTGTTAAAAACTAGATTAACTTACCTTGATTTGCACCACCTGCATTTCAATGATTATGCCATTTAAAGTATACGACTGAATTCTACCGACTTATGATGTTTAAATAATTGTGCTACCTAAAAAACGTGACAATAATCCCTGATATCGGTGAATTTTCATATTGAATCCGTAGTTTTTGTCTATAATATCGGACAATCTATCTTATTTTTATATCAACTATTAATACTATATCTTCCTGTAATAGTGAACTTTGGAATTGTTTTTCGATTTCGGAATTGGTAGTTCATTCACTATCCGATTTTTATTTTCTACCGATTTCAATAATAACTTTCTGTACTATAAAATGAAAATCCTAATTTTGAAGCATGCATTTGAAAATAATACAGACAGAAGATGGTTCTACCAGTTTATATGATGATAGGTTAAAAGAAAGTTATCATTCAACATTTGGTGCCATTAATGAATCGATGCATGTATTTATAGAGGCTGGCTTAAATAAGATTTCAGGTCTGGATTCTATTAATATTTTAGAAATAGGTTTGGGAACTGGGTTAAATGCCCTTTTAACCTGCATTATAAGTGAAGAGAAAAGTATCAATATCAACTATTCTGCGATTGAACCCTACCCCATTGAGGAGGATATTTATAAGCAAATGAATTTTAAGGAATATTTGAATGCTAAAAATCCAAATCAATATTTTACGAAAATCCATAAAGTACCATGGACCCAAATAAACACAATTCACTGCAATTTTAATATAACCAAGCTAAAAGAAAAACTAGAGTTATACCAGACACCACGTGACTTTTTTAACCTTATTTATTTCGATGCTTTCTCACCTGATATCCAACCCGAAATATGGACATTAAACAATTTTATTAAAATTTTTAAATCTTTACAGAAAAATGGAATATTGGTA
>DAOVYU010000279.1 GCA_030635465.1 Bacteroidales bacterium
GGTAATGCAGGTTATTATCTCCATCTTGAGAATAATCAGTCGTTTATTGCCGGAGGTATATATATGCCACCATCCCCATTGCTAAAAAAAATCCGACAGGAAATATATTATAATGCTGAAGAATTTAAACAAATAATTAATGAACCTGAAACGAAAAAATATTTTGATGAAATCAGCGGTGATAAATTGAAGCGGCCTCCCAAAGACTTTCCTCCCGATTTTCCGGATATTGAATTGCTAAAGTTTAAATCCTATGGTTTTATGCACCACATCAGCAATGATAGGGTACTTGATCCTGATCTTTTTGATTATGTCATGCATAAATTCAAGTTATTGAATCCGGTTGTAAAGTTTATTAACAGGGCTTATTCTATGTAATTTTGTCATTTACACCGTTAACTGATTAGGTTTTGCCGTTAACTGATTCACACTTTACAAACAGCTTTTTAGGTATTACTTTTACCATAATTGGTTAATTGCTATTATAATTTCGATCTTAAACAGCCCCTGGCAGTAAAATGGTTTAAACCTGAGCTTTCAGGGGTTTTGTTTTAGAAATGCAAAATTAGCTTAGCTTTTGGATTGTTAATCTCGTTAAATTTTTAGGGAAACGAAAAAAGGCCTCCGAAATTCGGGGGCCTTTTACTTTATGCATCTATATTTGCGTATTTAGCATTCTTTTCAATAAATTCCCTTCGTGGTGGGACTTCGTCGCCCATTAGCATTGAGAACACCCGGTCAGCTTCGGTTCCGTTATCAATTGTTACCTGGCGAAGTGTTCGGAATGCGGGATCCATAGTAGTATTCCATAATTGTTCTGCATTCATTTCTCCAAGACCTTTGTATCGTTGAATATGAATACCGGTTTCTTTTCCGTTTGTTGATAATCTTTTGACTACTTCTTCACGTTCTTCTTCAGTCCAGCAATATACCTGCTCTTTTCCTTTTTTGATGAGGTAAAATGGTGGAGTTGCAATATAAACATATCCTCTTTCAATTAATTCAGTCATATGCCTGAAAAAGAAAGTAAGAATCAAAGTAGCAATATGGCTTCCGTCAACATCAGCATCCGTCATGATGATGATCTTGTGATATCTCAGTTTCTCAAGATTAAGGGCTTTACTGTCTTCTTCTGTTCCAATTGTAATTCCAAGAGCAGTAAAAATGTTTTTAATTTCCTCACTTTCAAAGATCTTATGAGGCATAGCTTTTTCTACATTTAAAATCTTACCACGCAGTGGAAGTATTGCCTGGAATTTTCTGTCGCGGCCTTGTTTTGCTGTACCACCCGCAGAATCACCCTCCACAAGGTAAATCTCACAAAGTTCAGGGTCACGTTCAGAACAATCGGATAATTTACCCGGTAAGCCTGATCCGGAAAGAACATTTTTACGTTGTACCAGTTCCCTTGCTTTACGTGCTGCATGACGTGCGGTTGCTGCGAGTATAACCTTATTTACTATCGTTCTAGCCTCTTTTGGGTGCTCTTCTAGATAATTTGTCAATGATTCGCTAATCATCTGGTCAACGGCTCCCATTACCTCTGAGTTTCCTAATTTTGTTTTTGTTTGACCTTCAAATTGCGGTTCCATAACTTTTACTGAAATAATTGCAGTTAAACCTTCCCGGAAATCATCACCACTAATATCAAATTTTAGTTTTGAAAGCATTCCTGATTTTTCGGCATAACTTTTCAGTGTACGTGTTAAACCCCGACGAAAACCCGAAAGGTGTGTTCCGCCCTCATGTGTATTTATATTGTTTACATACGAATGCAGGTTTTCTGCAAAAGAAGTGTTATACTGCATTGAAACTTCAACGGGAACACCATTCTTCTCACCTTCTATGGCAATTGGGTTTGGCATCAGTATCTCACGTGTTGCATCCAGATACTCAATAAAATCACTTAATCCATTATCAGAATAAAACTTGTTGAAAAGGAAATTTCCCTCTTCATCTTTTTCCCTTTCATCTGTAATAGTTAATGTAATACCTTTATTTAAGTATGCAAGTTCGCGCAAGCGCGCAGATATTACCTCAAAATCATAAACCAATTCAGTAAAAATGCCATCATCAGGCTTAAACCAGGTTATTGTTCCTGTTTTTGGAGAATCTCCAATTACTTTCACATCTTCAACAGGTTTTCCAAAGTTATATTCCTGGAAAAATACCTGGTCTTCGCGATGAACAGTAACTTTTAAATGTTTGGAAAGTGCATTTACACAGGAAACACCTACACCGTGTAAACCACCGGAAACTTTATAAGAGCCTTTATCAAATTTACCTCCGGCATGTAACACTGTCATTACCACCTCAAGGGCTGATCGGTTTTCTTTTTCATGCATTCCTGTGGGGATACCACGGCCATTATCTGTTATGGAAATTGAATTATCCTCATGAATAAATGCTTCAATAATATCGCAATAACCAACAAGGGCTTCATCAATGGAATTATCTATTACTTCATACACCAAATGGTGTAATCCACGCTTACTAATATCGCCAATATACATGGCCGGACGCTTACGAACAGCTTCCAAACCTTCCAACACCTGAATGTTATCTGCATTGTAGTTTTCTCTTGCCGAATTATTCTTTTCTTCTTCAGTCATAATCAAGTACTTATATTCTTTAAAACGAACCTACAAATATAAGATTTTTTTGCTTACACATGGTCAGAAATCACCAGTAATATCAAGCTTTTTATCAACATATTTCAATAAGAAAATACCTTAAAAAAGATGCATTGTTTGGCATTGGATTTCAGCGAGTTAGGCGGTAAATATTTAGAATGAATAACTGATGCCCCCAATAACGCTGAATTTTTGAACAGGATAATTGTTCCAAAGCATATATTGGGCATTGCCAATATTGCTGAAATCAACAAAAATGGATAAATTTTTGGTGTATCTGTATTCTATTCCAAGATTGAGATCTATCCAGTTTTTTAGTTCTTTTGCAACGATTAAATTTCCCTGGTAGGTTTTTGCATAACTTTTTCCGTATGCAATAATCTCACCCCTAATAAATATCATATGTCTCACTGTAAATTCTGTTGAAAATGAGATGTCATAATTGGGTTTATGCCATGCCTGCAATTCATTTTCCAACGAATATTTATAATAATTTGCTTTTAAAAGAAGGTTTATGTTTTCTTTTGCCTGGAAACCAAGAGAAGTACGGGCATGCAAAAGATCAACTTTATCAGTGATTATGGTAAAGGTATTTTGAAAAATATTGGAAGTATCATTTACAAAAAATGGCACATCACTAATGCTGGCATGTGAAATTGTGATATCAAAATCCAATCCCTGAAATACCTTACCTTTTAATTGACCAAATACTTCAATTTTTTTATTTTGATAGGTTTGTGGCACAATTGAATTAATATAAGGATTCGCCTCAATAAGTTTTTTGAATGAATTTCTTTCATACCCACCGGAAACACCAATGCTGGCTATCAGTCCATTTGGAACAATTTCAACACCTGCTTTCACTTCAGGATAAAGGTGGAAATCGGCAACTGTATCAATTTCAGCTACTGCTATAAAACCTGCCAGGAAAA
>DAOVYU010000042.1 GCA_030635465.1 Bacteroidales bacterium
ATACTTATTAGTGGCTTTAGTAAAAAAGAGTCTTAAAAGTGATCTGTCATTGTATGAAATTACGCAAATCCTTGGTGTTTCTGTTTTTGACAAAACTCCATTAAATGAGCTACTTACAAACTTTTCAAAGAACGATGAAATCAAAGAAAAATATAATCAACTGAAATTGTTTGACTTATAACGCAACACTAGTGATGCTTTTTAATAAAAATATGCAACTCGAAGCTTCTCCAAAAGGCATATTTGCATTAATAATAGCGGTATTTTCAGCTGTAGGGTATGTTATTTATCTAAAAATATTAAGTGGCCGATATTCTCCTTTTTTCATTATCGCTGTCCAAAATATAATTGGTCTTATATACTTTCTGCCAATTTTTTTAGTTTTTTAGTTTAATGAGTTTATCAGCATTAAACCTAGTTTAACTGCAATAGGCTCACTGGTTGCACTTGCTGTTTTTTGTTCTTCTATTGCTTTTGTGGCCTTTACAATAGCAACAAGAGAAATTGGGGTAAGTAAATCAAATGTATTTACGAATTTAATTCCAGTGTTTACAGGAGTATTCTCCTTTCTTGTAATTGGCGAGGAGTTAAATTTGCAAAAAATAATGGGAATTATAATTGTAGTTGGAGGATTATTTTTTTCACAAATCAAAAAACCATAACAAATAGGTAATTTTAGCAGGTTTTAATATTAATAAATTATGAAGAAAGTAATAGTATTAGGATGTGGTTTGGTTGGAGGACCGATGGCATCTGATCTTTCAAAAGATAGAAATTTACAGGTTTCAGTGGCTGATATTGACAATAATGCTCTAGATAAATTGAAAAAGTCTACAGGGGTAAATACCATTCATGCTGATCTTTCAATTTCTGAAAATACTTCAGAACTAGTAAAGGATTTCGATATAGTGCTTAGTGCAGTTCCTGGTTTTATGGGATTTCAAACTTTGAAAACAATTATAGAAGCACGCAAAAATGTGATCGATATTGCTTTCTTCCCTGAAGACTTATTTGAATTAAATGATCTTGCAAAAGAAAATAATGTAATTGCTATTTCAGATATTGGAGTTGCTCCGGGAATGAGTAATGTATTGATAGGATATGCAGATAATCAACTTGATAAGGTGTATAGCGCAGTAACTTATGTTGGAGGATTACCAAAAAAGAGGGAATGGCCATATGAATATAAGGCTGTTTTTTCACCTATTGATGTAATTGAGGAATATACTCGGCCAGCCCGCTATATTGAAAATGGGAAAGAGGTTATTAAACCTGCTCTTACCGATCCGGAATTATTGAACTTTGAACATATTGGTACATTAGAAGCATTCAACAGTGATGGATTGAGAAGTCTTGCTAAAACCATTGATGCACCGTATATGATTGAGAAAACCCTTCGATACCCAGGGCATATAGAAATCATAAGAGTTCTGAGGGAAACAGGTTTTTTTAACAAAGAAACAATTGAAGTGAATGGGGTACATATAAGTCCGATTGAGTTTACTTCCAAATTATTATTTCCTAAATGGAAACTGGAAGAAGGTGAAGAAGACATTACCATTATGAAGGTTATTGTTTCGGGTGCAAAAGGTTCTAAGACTTTGAGATATACATGGGATTTGTTTGATACATATGATCAACAAACAAATGTACATTCAATGGCCAGGACAACAGGTTATACAGCAACGATGGCATTAAGAATGGTCATTGCTGGATTGTATACAAGAAAAGGTGTTTCCGCTCCGGAATTCATTGGAAAAGAGTCTGAATGTGTTAATTTTATGTTGAAAGGATTAGAAGAAAGAGGAGTTATTTATAATGAAAGAGTCGAAGAGATTTAAGCAACAAACACTTCTTTTTTTTATTCAATACCGATAACTTTAATTTTACCACCGTATACTGATTTATTATTGACAAATCAACAGAATATAATTAACTTTGTGAGGTATCATATTTATCAATAAATAAGGCTATTAAACTTAAAAAGACTAAAATGTTGAAACAGGATATATCCAAATTTAAAAATGTTACAAGAGTTGTTCTTCTTTCAATTTTGCTTTTGATGATTGGGTTTACTTCATTGCAAGCAAAACGATTGAATGCTTTTCTTTCATATGCCACGTTTTATTCTCCTGAGAGTGGTCCTTTTATCGAAACATATCTAACTGTTGAAGGTAAAAGCGCAAATTATGTTTTAAATGAAAATAACAAATATCAAGCTGCAATCCAGATTATTGTACTATTTAAAATTGGGGATGAAATTATAAATTATGACAAGTACGAATTGAGTAGTTACGAATTAGATGATACCCTTAATGTTACTAATAATTTTATTGATCAGCAACGATATCCTTTGGTTAATGGGAATTATGAATTTGAAATTCAGATATGGGATAAAAATAGTGATACAAAACCATTTATTAATTTACAGCCATTGGTAATCGACTATCCAGACAATGAAATTATAGTTTCAGGAATCCAGCTAGTTGAGTCATACACTGAAACGAAAGAGGAGAGTATACTATCGAAACATGGCTATGATATTTTACCTTACATCTTCAACTATTATCCTGAGAATGAGCAGAAGGTTACTTTTTATGCTGAAATATACAATACCTTGGGTGTATTGGGTGAAGGTGAAAAATTCTTGTTAAAGAATTATATAGTCCCAATTGATATAGAAAATCCACTGCCAAAATATATTCATCAGAAAAAAGAGATTGCTGCACCAGTAAATGTAGTATTTAGTGAATTTGATATTTCCAACCTCCCTTCGGGCAATTATTTTATTGTAATAGAAGCCCGCGATAAAGAAAATAATTTACTAGGTTTAAACAGAATATTCATACAACGAAGTAATCCGAGTATCCAAATCAATGTTATGGATCTGGCCAATATAGATATTGAAAGTACTTTTGTTAGAAACATTTCTAATATTGATACATTAAAAGAGTATATAAGATTTTTAGAACCTATTTCCTCTGAGCAAGAAAAAGGTTTTGCCAGTGTGCATCTTGGTACCTCAGATTTAGAGACATTACAAAGGTATTTTTATAACTTTTGGTACAGTCAGGATAATTTAGAACCGGAAAAAGCATGGTACGCTTATCTTTCTGAAGTGAATAAAGTGAACTTTGCCTATTCTACGCAAATACAAAGGGGCTATGATACTGACAGGGGTAGGACTTATCTTAAATATGGTGCTCCAAATGCCATTTCTGAAAGTTACAATGAACCAGCAGCTTATCCGTATGAGATATGGCACTATTATGTTTTAAAAAATGGTCAACGTAATAAAAAATTCATTTTTTACACCAGGGATATTGTAACAAACGATTTTACATTGCTTCACTCAGATGTTGTTGGAGAACTCTCAAATTATAGATGGCAATACTTCTTATATCAACGGGTAGATCCTGGGTTTAATATTGACCAGGGTGCAATACCTGATCCTATTTGGGGAGGAAATACAAAACGATATTTTGATATACCCAGGTAAATTTGTTTCATTTATTTCATTTTTTTATGGTTTAAAGCCCAGGGTAAAAATTATTATTTGAATTATTAGTTCTTATCATAACTATTATGTAAACAACCTGTGGATTAAAAAATAATTTATTTTTGCGAGTTAAAATTAATCCGGGTGGTATTTAGTAGTATTATTTTTTTATTGTTTTTTCTTCCTCTCTTTCTGATATGCTATTTCGCTAGTCCACGAAAATTCAAAAATATAGTTTTTTTAATATTCAGCCTAGTCTTTTATGCCTGGGGTGCTCCACAATTTGTTTTTCTTCTTTTGGTATCAACAATAGCTAATTTTTATGTTGTCCAAAAAATGTATTATTCCAGCAAAAGAAACAACAGAAAAATACTTGCTGCTCTTTCAATATTTCTTAACCTGGGAATGCTAGCATACTTTAAATATGCTAACTTTTTTGTAGAGAATGTAAATCTAATATTTGAAGCTTTAGGCATTTCTGCAATGCACTGGACTGAAGTTTTGCTTCCGATTGGTATTTCTTTTTTTACATTTCAATCCTTAACCTATACCATTGATGTTTATCGCAATGTAAATGCTCCTCTTAGAAATCCGCTTCATTATATTTTATATATAATTATGTTTCCTCAGTTAATTGCTGGCCCTATTGTGCGATTTCAAACAATTTCTGACCAAATTAACAACAGAAAGGAAACTTATGAAGACAGGTTAACAGGCTTTTATCGGTTTATTATTGGACTATCTAAAAAGGTTTTAATTGCTGATGTGCTGGGCATGCGGGTAGATGAAATAATGGGATCTGATTTTGCTAGCCTGGATTCTACTTCGGCATGGGTAGGAATTGTAGCTTATGCTTTTCAAATTTATTTTGATTTTTCAGGATACTCTGATATGGCCATTGGAATTGGACGGATGTTAGGTTTTAAATTTCCGGAAAACTTTGATAACCCGTATGTGTCTGGTAGTATTACTGAGTTCTGGAGAAGGTGGCACATAACCTTTACTACCTTTATGCGTTATTATTTGTATTACCCAATGGGAGGTAATAAGGTTGAAACCAAACGCAGGCTTTACTTTAACCTGATGTTTGTTTTTCTGGTATCAGGTTTATGGCATGGGGCATCATGGAATTTTGTTTTATGGGGAGCAATTCATGGTTTATTTCTGATTCTAGAACGTGTGTTTTTATTAAAACTAATAAAGAGAACAGGAAAAATATTTGGTGTCGTTTATACTTTTTTTGTTGTTTTACTGGCCTGGGTTCCGTTTAGAATAGATGGTTTTACAGATACCCTGATCTATTATAACCGAATGTTTTCCTTTGATTGGGGATTCCTTCAGTTTCCAGCGAGACAACATTTCTATTTTATATTAATATTGGCTTTTATCATATCATATATTACATCATTTAAATTTGGCTTAAAACTACAGGATTTGGTTTACAAGACAAATTTAAAATCGAAAGAACATATTTTATATTTTGGTATTGCTGTAGTTGTAAATATTATTATTGTCGCATCTTTAACCGGGTCAGGGTTTAGCCCATTTATTTATTTTAGATTTTAATATGCAGGTGATTCCTAAAATATTGTTTTCAGTTTTATTGGTGGCACTTACGTTACCAGCATTACAAGTGTTTTATCCGGTATTTGAAGAGAAACCTCTAAATGGTGTTTTTATTGAGCAAGAATTGCCGAACTTCAATACTGATAATTGGTTTAATTTTGAATTTCAGCATAAAATTGATAAATATCTGGATCAAAATTTTGGTTTTCGACCTTCATTTATCAGATTATTTAATCAATTACAATATTCTATATTTAGTTCAACTCAGGCAGCAGGTGTCGTAATTGGAAAAGACAATTATCTATTTGAGAATTGGTATATATCTGCTTATACAGGTAGCAGGTTTGTGGGTGAAGATTTAATTAATGCTAAAGTGGAGAAGTTAGCTCAAATTAAAGATACGCTTGAAAAATATAATACTAAACTGATTATTGTATTGGCACCGGGTAAAGGGCACTATTACCCCGAATATATTCCTGATTATTATGATCAGAAATTTGATAAGACAAATTACCAGTATTACAAGGAGTCATTAAACAAAACAAGTATTGAAGTATTTGATGCGAATAATTGGTTTACAAATATGAAAGACACTATCAATTATCCATTGTTCACGAAAACAGGGACTCATTGGAGCGATTATGGAGCAACTTTGGCTGCGGATTCATTACTAAAAATGATTGAAAAAGAACTTCAATACAGAATCCCTCATTTTTATTGGAATGAAATTGAATTCTCTAATAATCCGCGTAATGCTGACAATGATCTGGAAAAATTAATGAATCTATATTTCAAAATTGAACAACCATTAATGGCTTACCCGCTTTGTTACAATGATACCAATAAAACCGATTTCCAGAAATTGGATGCCATTGTTATTGCAGATAGTTTTTTCTGGCAATTTTTTAATGGTCCTTTTGCCTGGTCATTTAATGATATTAAGTATTGGTATTATTTCGGATCTGTTTTTCCAGATAATTATTCTTCCAAAACAACAACTGATGATATTGATATAATTGAACAGTTGAAATCAAGGGAATTATTGATTATAATGGCTTCAACAGCTAACTTGTACGAATTTGGATCTGGATTTATTGAAGAAATGGATTCACTAATGAATATTGAAAAAAGATTATCCCTTAATGAAAAAATGATTGTAACTGAAAATTAGGATGATTCCTGAATACTATAAAAATCCGATATTTTCCTTTTTAGTTACTTTTTCACAATAATGGCATAACAATCGTAGATCCTCTTTGTCAATAACACTGAATTTTGTAATAATTTTTTCATGATTTGTGATGCAGTTCGGATTAATGCATTTCACAATCTTATTGATATGTTCCGGAATCTCAACTTTTGCTTTGTAAACAACGGTATAGTCTTTAATAACAATAAGTGTAGCTGTAGGAGCAACAAGAGCAATTTTATTGATTTCTTCACTCTCGAAATATTTACTGCTTACTTTTATAACTCCTTTTTTGCCAAGTTTTTTACTTTCCAGATTCGTTCCTACCATAATTTGGTTAGGGTTTTTATCCAGACTTAAAATTTTAATTACCTGGAAAACACTTTGTGAAGGTATATGATCAATTACAGTTCCGTTTTCAATTGCCGAAACTTTTAATTCTTTACGTTTGTCTTGTGCCATTTTCTTAAATGTTAAAGTTCCAGATTAATTTTTAATATTCTTTCCAAGTATGGTGGCTAGTAATGCCTGTCGGACATAAACTCCATTTTGAGCTTGCTGAAAATAATAAGCTTTTGGGTTACTGTCAACATCTTCAGTAATTTCATTTACACGTGGTAAGGGATGTAGCACTCTCAGGTTTTTCTTGCTATCTTCCAGCATTTCATTGCGTAAAATGTAGGCATTTTTAACACGTTCATATTCAAGAGGGTCAGCAAATCTTTCCTGCTGGATCCTTGTCATATATAAAATATCAACTTTTGGAATTACTTCATCCAGTTCAGTATATTGATGGTAAACGAGGTTCTTTTCTTTGATGTGCCTTTTAACCGAGCTGGGAAGTTTTAACTCCTCGGGCGATACAAGGTGAAAAGTTGTATTGTAGTTAGTAAGAGCAGTTACAAGTGAATGAACTGTTCTTCCATATTTTAAATCACCCACAAAAGCAACTTCGAGGTTATCCAGTTTTTTCTGCGTTTTTCTAATTGAATTAAGGTCGAGTAAACATTATGTTGGATGTTGATTGGCTCCATCTCCTGCATTTAGGATAGGTACTGGAGATACTTCACTGGCATAGCGTGCACTTCCTTCTTTTGGATG
>DAOVYU010000015.1 GCA_030635465.1 Bacteroidales bacterium
GCCATTTCAATTTCACTGGTTTCACTTTTGCTTGTTCCAGGATTGATGGCTAAGGATGGCTGGGACGATCATGATAGATCAGATAAATATGCTGCTCGAGATTTTGCAGCTAATTATTTAAACTCATGCGAACCCAACGCCATTTTGTTTACAAATGGTGATAATGATACTTTCCCATTATGGTATGCCCAGGAAGTTGAAGGCATCCGGACAGATGTTAGGGTGGTGAACTTTATGCTAGCTTCGGGCCATTGGTATGTACATCAAATGATGAATAAAGCATATGAATCAGAACCGCTGCCATTTACCTTATCATATGATCAATATCAAAATGGAGTGAACAATGCTGTGGTATTTTATAATACTAACTTGCAGGGAAGTGCTGATCTTAAACAGGTTATTGATTTTATTGCCAGTGAAAATGAGAGGACAAAACTTTCTCTGGCCAATGGTGAAAAGATTAATTTTTCACCTACTAAAAAATTCAAGCTGACCATTGACTCAGCAACAATTGTAAACAACGGTGTTGTTCCTGAATCTATGCAAGATAAAATTGTTTCTTCCATCGAATGGGAAGTTCGTCAGAACTATATGTACAAAAATGATTTAATGTTATTGGATATCATTGCCACCAATAATTGGAAACGACCAATATATTTTGCCAATCCAAATAGTCTTAACAAGGTGTTGGCAGTAGAACAATATTGTCACCTCGAAGGTATGGTTTACAAATTTATGCCGGTAAAAGCAGAAAATTTTGTTCAGGGAGTAGGCGGAGTAAATGCTGAAGCTTGCTACGATGTATTTATGAATAAATCGAGTTGGGGGAATCTGAACAAACCAGGTGTTTATGTCGACAGGGAAAGTGCCCGAAACTCAATTATACCTAAACAAAACTTTATGCGTGCGGCAGAAGCACTTGCTTCAAAAGGTGAAAAAGAAAAAGCCATTGCTTTATTAGATCGTGGATTGGAAGAATTCCCGGATAATAAAATAAGCTTTGATATGTATATGATCCCATTTGCAGATGCTTATTATGCTGCAGGTGCCCCTGAAAAAGGTAATGCCATTACTGAAAGAATATTTGAAATCTACAATCAAAATATTGAATATTACAATCGTTTGGATGACCAACTTGTAAAGTATTACGAAACGGATTATAATCAGGCATTAGGAGTTATTCAGCGCTTATCGATGATGGCAAGAACAAACAACCAAACTGAACTACACAACAAGATAGATAGTGTATTTAAGGAGCAGTTGAAGTATATGCAATAGGGCCTAGGCTCTTATACTGCTTTTTTTAGCTGAACGGTATAAAAGAATTATTCCAAGGATAATAAAGGGAATACTTAAAATCTGTCCCATATTGAAAATCATGTTGACTTCAAATTCAACCTGAGGTTCTTTTATAAATTCTATTAAAATTCTAGCACTAAATAACAGGATAAGGAATATTCCAAATAGTAATCCATGATTTAATTTAGCTTTCTGCTTTAAGTAGATTTTATAGATTAGAATAAAAATCAACAAATAAGACAATCCCTCATAAATTTGAGTTGGATGTTTAGGAACGGATTCTCCCCACCTTTCAAAAATAAATCCCCAAGGCAGACTGGTTTCAATTCCATAAATTTCCGAATTCATCAAATTTCCCATTCGGATAAAAAATCCTGCTAAAGCAACTACAATCACTATCCTGTCCATCACCCACAAATAGGGTTTATTTACTTTTTTGGTAAATAGATAAATCGCAAATAAAATACCAATGGCTGCACCATGGCTTGCAAGACCTCCCTCCCATACCATCAAGATTTTTAAAGGATTGCTTAAATAATAGGCAGGCTCATAAAATAAACAGTGTCCCAATCGAGCTCCTACAACTGTACCAACAACCATATAAGTTGTAATTGTATCGAGGAGTTTAACTGGAATTTTTTCCCATTTAAATATCTTGCCCATAATTATATACCCAAACACAAATCCAAGGGCAAATAACAAACCATACCATCTTATAGCAAAGCTTCCAATCCTGAAAATTTCAGGATCTACATTCCAAACTATTGAACTTAAAATCATAATTTAATTCGATTAATCCAGCAAATATACAAAACACAAGAAAGGAAACCCATTACACAAGATAAATTGTTTAGAGGGATCTTAATAAGTTGCGAATCCGCTCTTTTAAAATTGATTGATCATATTTCCTTTTAAAACCCTGATAATTATCAGCCTTTTCCAATGCAGTTTTCAAATCAAAATCCTGTTGAAGTAGTCTCAAATACTTACCATTCTTATAAAAGTAATCAGCAAGGTATTCCTGTTCGGTTTGCCCGGGTGTAGGAATAAAAACAGCTTGTTTGCCCAAAGCAACCAAATCCATAATAGTGGAATATCCGGGTCGGGAAATAATGATTTTTGAATTGATAATCTCAGCCTCCAATGCTTTACTTCCCAAATGAGAATATACAGAGATATGATCACTAATTTTATTTTTTGAGATGGCTATTTCAGGCTTTCCCAATACCACAACCCCTTTCCCATTCATAGTTTTAAGCTGTTCAAGTATTGAAGTCTCAAAAATAGATCGTTGAGGTTCGGGACCAGAAACAACAATCACAAAATCATTGCTAAACTTTTTCGGTTTACTGATACTTTCACCGTGCCCAAACCTACTTTGTGGGCCAATAAAATATGTATTAGAGAGCTTTGGTTTTTTATGTGAAAGATCACCTGAAAGGGTAAATCCATCATCCCAGTCAGGAATCCAACATTCGCTATATTTAAGAATGAAATTCTTATTAATTTTATAAAGTAATGGTTCTAAAAATTGCAACTTACGAGGAACCTGAATATTTATTTGATGTGTTATAAAAATACTCAGAATATCTTCACTATATAAACCAAAACGGTTGTCGGATATAACAGCATCAATGTTTAACTTTTTGATAAGCTTTTTTAGAAACCGGTTTTCCGACTTGATTCCAGATAAAATAGCAGGTGATTGCTTAGCCATTTTTAGTGCCATTTTACCATCGCCCGGATATGAAAACTTGTATCCTGGAAATCTTTCGAACTGCAAATAAGGAAATTCTTGTTTTAATAGTTCCAGCGGTTGCTTATCAGCACCAATAATTACATTGGCATTTTGCTGTATCAATTCATGGATTATCGGAATGCATCTGGTAGCATGACCAATTCCCCAATCCAATGGACAAATTAAAATATTTGGCTTTCCTTTCAAACTAAAAAAGATTATGCAACAAATTTACCAAATAAAGATTCCTCTTTTCCAACACTAAAAAATAACTTATTTTTGAATTGTAAAATCCAGGACTTTGTTACTTTATCAAATTGGCATAACTCTAATTCCAGGTATTGGTGATATCAATGGAAAAAAATTAATCGCTTATTGCGGTGGGGCCGAAGCTGTTTTCAAAGAAAAAAAGGCAGTCCTTTTGAAAATTCCAGGTATTGGCACCTCAACTGTGAACGCAATTATTTCTCAAAAAGTTCTTCAACGTGCTGAGGAAGAAATTGGATTTATCCAGAAATACAAAATAACACCTCTGTTTTTTTCGGATAAGAACTACCCTCAGCGACTAAAACATTGTGTTGATGGACCAATGTTGTTATACTATAAAGGAAATGCTGACTTGAACACTTCTCGAATTGTTGGTGTTGTGGGAACACGAAGTGCCACAGAATACGGGAAAGAAACAGGCAACAAAATTTTAGAAGAACTGGCAGCACTTGATGTACTTGTTGTTAGCGGACTGGCATATGGCATTGATACCATTGCACATAAATCAGCCCTTGCTTATAATTTAAAAACAGTAGGTGTATTGGCCCATGGGTTAGATAGAATCTATCCTGTAGCAAATAAATCACTCGCTGAAAAAATGGTCTCAAACGGTGGATTAATCACTGAATTTATAAATAAATCGAATCCTGATAGGGAAAATTTTCCAAAAAGGAACAGAATTATTGCCGGAATGATAGATGCATTAATAGTTATTGAATCGGCACTTAGAGGTGGTGCATTAATAACTGCCAACATTGCTAATTCATACGACAGGGATGTTTTTGCTTTTCCGGGCAAAATATCTGATAAATATTCTGAAGGCTGCAATTTTTTAATTAAAACAAACAAGGCTGCTTTGATCCAATCAGGTAAAGATATCAGCTATATAATGCAATGGGAAGCCGATACAAATAAATCTCCCAAGCAACAAAAATTATTTGTTGAACTTAATTCAGATGAAAAAATGATTGTCGAAATATTACGAAAGAGTGAAACTTGTAGTATTGACTATATTGTTCTACAATCAAAACTTTCGACCAGCAAAATTGCAGCCCTTTTGCTTAATCTGGAATTCAAAGGCGTTGTTAAAAATCTTCCCGGGAAAATGTACAAATGTGTATGAAAAAGCCCTATTCTTTTTTGATGCGTTTATGATCCTGATTCATTTCGTAAGCTTTGTAATATAACATAATTGCAATAACAAATGTTCCTATTCCAAGAAAGAATAATAATCGGATATCTTTAGTAATAAAGCAGAAGTTAAAAAGGGCATGGAAAAAAGAAGCGGCCAATAAACCAGTCATTGAATCTACAAATTTGTTTTCACGTGTTTTTGCAATTCCCACAAAAAATCCCATGATTATTGCAAAAAACAGGTTAGCAAATACAATTGTTATAGCATACAAAAAATCAATTTCGGTATAATACGGTAGAAGAAAATAAAGTATATTGCTAATAAAAGCAAAACCCATCGAAATCATTACACTATAAACAATGCCATCAAGGGGACCATTAAAACTACTTTTATTAAAGTTATGATATCTGAGAATAATAAACTTACCTAATTCGGATCCTAAACCCATCACTACAAATGAATAGAAAATTTGCCTTCTTAAATTTCGGAATTCATTTAAGTAATACTGGTCAGCTATACTCATAAACAGTACCACAACCAGTATACTGAACATTCCTAAAACAAAACTTGAAATCAACTGGGGATACCGGTACTTATCACGTTTCATCCATACAACTGCAATTACAATTGCTGCAATTAGGGGTGCCATGATCAAAGAAACTGTATAATTTAATACCATTTTATTAAGTTTTAAGCGTCAAATGTACGAATTGATTGATAATTACGCATTATGCAAATAAAAGTTTAATAATGAAATAAAGATACTGAAGAACATTCATATCATTATTTTATGACTTTCGATAGATATCTGTTTGCCGTTGAATAGATTCGATATGTACTATCTCAAGTAATTTTTGCAGAAATTCCTTCTGCAATCCTGAATCTACACCTGTTCTTAATCTGTTCTGTACGATATTACTCCATCTTTTAAGTTGAAGTATTGTAATATTATGATCTTTTTTATATTGCCCAATCTCATCTATCAGTTGCATCCTCCTTGAAAGAATTTGAATCAATTCAGCATCTATTTTGTCGATTTCTGTTCTAAGTTCCTCCAGTTTACCTTCAAATTCAATATTACCTTCTTTTTCACGAATAACCAATGAGCTGATCAACTTTCCAAGTTCGGATGGTTTAATTTGTTGTTGCGGATCGGTAAATGCATTGTCCGGATCTATATGAGATTCCAGCATCAATCCATTCATTTCCAAATCCAGTGCTTTCTGTGCTACATCAAGTAACATGCTTCGTTCACCACAAATATGACTAGGATCACAAATTACAGGCAGATTTGGTATCAGTCTCTTCAATTCAATGGGAATTTCCCACATGGGTGAGTTTCGGTAAGGTGTTTTATCAAAAAAGTAAAATCCACGGTGTATGGCAGCAATACGGTTGATTCCTGCCATATTAATCCGTTCCAGGGCTCCAACCCATAAATTCATATCTGGGTTAACAGGATTTTTAACCATAACAGGAATATCCACACCATTTAAAGAATTAGCAAGTTCCTGTAGTGAAAACGGATTAACAACTGTCCGTGCACCGATCCAAAGAATATCAACTTCATATTTCAAAGCAGCTTCTACATGTTCCGGATTAGCCACTTCAACAGCGGTAAGTAAGGATGTTTGCGATTTTACTTGTTTCAACCATTGAAGTCCTTGAACTCCTACTCCTTCGAATAGACCAGGACGGGTTCGGGGTTTCCAGATCCCTGCCCTGAATATTTTAACATTTGGGATTTTTGAAAGTTCTAATGCCGTTTGCAATACCTGGTTTTCAGATTCTGCACTGCATGGCCCACTAATAACCAGAGGATTCTCTCCAGTATCAAGCCATTTATCTAAAGGTAATATGTCAAGTTTAATACCCATTAAAGTCGACAAAAATACTTAATTTCGATACAAAATTAATATCTAATTTCAAAGTCATTAAATGGGTAAAAGTTCAAACTCAATTTAAAAAAGTAGTTAATTTTGTAATGGTAATAATTAGGTCAAAATAAATGAAAGATTTGAAGCGGACAAAAATTGTTAACCTTATTCATTCAGAAGATTATGGGAAGGTTGCAAATGTAAAAGGATGGGTACGAACAAAAAGAGGCAGTAAAAATGTATCATTTATTGCACTGAATGATGGCTCTACCATTCATAACATTCAAATAGTTGTAGACCATCAGATCATTCAGGAAGATGCCATCCAGAATGTACACAGCGGTGCCTCACTTTCTGTTACCGGAGAAATTATAAAATCACAAGGAAGCGGTCAAAATGTTGAGATCAATGCACAGAACATTGAAGTTCTGGGAGAAGCTGACCCGGATGAATACCCATTACAACCCAAAAAACATTCGTTGGAGTTTCTGCGCGAAAAAGCACATTTGAGATTTCGCACCAATACTTTTAGTGCTATATCACGAGTAAGACATGCTTTAATTTTCGCCATCCACAAGTTTTTCAATGATAAGGGTTTTTATAATATCCATACACCTATTGTCACTGGTTCTGATGCGGAAGGTGCAGGTGAGATGTTCAGGGTTTCAACCCTCGATCCTAAAAATCCACCGCTCAATGAAGATGGCTCAATAAATTACAAAGAAGACTTTTTTGGTAAAGAAACCAATTTAACTGTATCCGGTCAGTTGGAAGCTGAACTAGCCGCTTTAGCACTATCTGAAGTATATACTTTCGGACCAACATTCAGGGCCGAAAACTCAAATACATCAAGGCACCTGGCTGAATTCTGGATGATAGAACCAGAAATGGCTTTTTATGACATTCACGACAACATGGATTTAGCTGAAGAAATGCTAAAATATGTTATTCAATATGCACTTGATAACTGCAAGGATGATTTAACTTTTTTAAATAAAAGACTTCTTGATGAAGAAAAAAACAAGAAACAAGAAGAACGCTCAGAAATGGAGCTACTTGAGAAGTTGAAATTTGTTATTGACAATCAATTTGAAAGGATTACCTATTCAAATGCAATTGATATATTAAAAAATTCCAAACCAAACAAAAAGAAAAAATTTCAATTTCCCATTGAAGGTTGGGGAACTGATTTGCAATCAGAGCATGAAAGATACCTGGTAGAAAAACATTTTAAAAGACCCGTTATTGTTACTGATTATCCGAAAGAAATAAAGGCGTTTTATATGAAATTAAATGAGGATAATAAAACAGTAAGAGCACTTGATGTATTATTTCCTCAGATTGGAGAAATTATAGGCGGATCCCAAAGAGAAGAAAATTATGACCTTCTTTTGAAACGTATGCAAGAAATGAACGTACCACAACAAGAATTATGGTGGTATTTAGAAACAAGAAAGTTTGGAACAGTACCACATAGCGGATATGGATTAGGATTTGAAAGGCTCGTTCAGTTTATTACAGGAATGGGAAATATCAGAGATGTCATTCCTTTTCCGCGAACACCACAAAACGCTGAGTTTTAAATTTATTATAGTAAAATATAATTAATACTAATTTTGATTATTCAGTAATTTTATAGAAATTTGTTAATATGCCATAAGGCAATAAAGAGAATTTGAATGTTAAATCAACGATTACAACAAAAATTATTACAGAAGTTATCTCCACAGCAGATACTTCTGATGAAATTGTTGCAAATTCCATCTATTGCCCTTGAACAAAGAATTAAACAAGAGATTGAAGAAAATCCTGCATTGGATGAAGCCAGCGATTTGGATGATGCTGCTGAAATGGAAGATGATTATAACGATCCTGTTGATTCAGGTGAATCAGACGGTGATGATGAAGACAAGGAAGAAGATTTCGATACAAAAAATAGTGAAGACGAATTTGATCTGGATGATTATATCGACGATGATGAAATTCCTTCTTATAAATTAAATGCCAATAATTATAGTGCTGATGATGAAAAAAGGGATATTCCTTTTATTTCAGATATAACCTTCCAGGACTTACTATTTAGTCAATTAGGATTGAGATACCTTGATGAAGCACAATTTGAAATTGCATCCTATATTATTGGAAACCTGGACGAATCAGGATATTTGAACAGGGAAGTTACAGCCATGGTAGATGATCTGGCCTTTACCCAAAACACGCAAACAACCAAAGAAGAAATCTTAAAAATGCTCTATGTTATCCAGGAATTTGATCCTCCGGGAGTTGGGGCAAGAAACTTACAAGAATGTTTATTAATTCAATTAAGAAAAAAGGATCTTACCAATAAATCAATTGAATTGGCAATAACTATTCTTGAACGGTATTTCAATGAGTTTACAAAAAAGCATTATGAAAAGATCCTTAAAAAAGCGAAAATTACGGAACAGGATCTGAAAGATGCCATTGAAGAAATATTAAAACTGAATCCTAAACCGGGAAATTCATTAAGTGATACCACAAAAACTAATCATTACATTCTTCCCGATTTTATCATATATAATAATAATGGAGACCTTGAGCTTCAGTTAAATTCGAAAAATACACCCGAATTAAGATTAAGTCGTACTTATGTTGATATGCTTGAAACATATGCAAACACAAAAAATAAGTCGAAGCATAAGGATGCTATCACATTTGTAAAGCAGAAGATTGCTTCAGCAAAATGGTTTATCGATGCCATCAGGCAAAGACAAAATACACTTCAAATAACCATGCAGGCAATCATGAATTACCAGCGTGAATATTTTTTAACTGGTGATGAAATCAGGTTAAGACCCATGATATTAAAAGATATTGCTGAAATTGTAAACCTTGATATTTCTACTATTTCCAGAGTAGCCAACAGTAAATACGTTCAAACACCTTTTGGAACATTTTTACTTAAAAGCTTTTTCTCTGAGTCAATGCAAACTGAGAGTGGTGAAGAAGTTTCTACCCGTGAAATCAAAAAAATACTTTCAGACTGCATTGATGTGGAAGATAAAAATAAACCCCTTACAGATGAGCAGCTAACTAAAATCCTCAAAGAAAAAGGATATAATATTGCACGCCGGACAGTAGCAAAGTACCGCGAACAATTAAATATTCCGGTTGCCAGGCTCAGAAAAGAATTATAAATTGGGCCCTGAATGGAAGATAAAATCGCCAAAATAATCTCTGTAGTTCTATTTCCAATATTCTTTCCATCTTATATTATTTTAGTTTTATTTTATTTCAATAACTTCAATACTTTCCAGATTCCGCTCAATGCAAAATTTATGGTGTTTACCATCATTTTTATATCTACTTGTATTTTCCCATTGTTATTCATTTTTATTATGAAAAGAAGAGGAATGATTAAAAGCATTCAAATGGAAACCAGAGAAGAAAGGGTTTTTCCATTAATCATCACCACCATCTTTTTCTTTATGGCCTTTTATATGCTGAAAGACATTGAAGTATTGGGATTGTTTCTGTATTTTCTTGTAGGCTCTACCGTATTACTTTTAATCGCTTTATTGATAAATTTTTTTACGAAAATCAGTATTCATATGATCGGAGTTGGAGGGATGACGGGAGCCCTGTTGGGTTTATCTTTTCGCATGAATACCGACATCCTGGTTTTGATAATAATATCGATAATTCTTTCCGGATTAACCGGATATGCCCGATTGAAACTCAAAGCACATAATCAAGCCCAGATATATGGAGGATTTTTGTGTGGATTATTCGTAATGCTGGTAATATTCCTGATTTAAACTTAAAATGGAATTAATGTAATACCAATTGAAATGGGATACATTTCAGGGCCTTTGTCCTTTACAAACAATGTTGACAGTTGGTAATATCCATATACATTCAGCCATTTATATCCAATACGCCCAATAAATCCATACCTGTTTTTTTCAAGATGCTGGATAATTTTCTTTTTATATATTGTTTTTTGGTGTAGCTCTGAAAGGTAATCATCGCCTTTATATTTAGTATAGGCCCTCAATAAAAAACCAAATTTGAAACCAACGGCTATCCGGAATTCACTTTTAGATTTAAACCTGAATTCCATAGGTATATCAAAATAAGTGGCTACAAATTTTGATTTTTTATACGGAAGAGAAGGATATACTTCTGCAATTGGTACAAAATATGATGAATCATTAATAGTTTCTACAAATGATTCATTAAACA
>DAOVYU010000133.1 GCA_030635465.1 Bacteroidales bacterium
ATCGAACCTACCAAGGTAGTTCGTGTTGCACTTGAGAACGCAGGTTCAATTGCAGGTATGTTATTGACTACCGAATGTGTTGTAGCAGAACATAAAGATGAAAATGCAGCTGCCGCAGCTATGCCTCCAATGCCTCCGGGCGGAATGGGCGGAATGGGTGGAATGTATTAAGATACACCAACTAAATAATTTAAACCCTGATGAAGTCGCTTTGTCAGGGTTTTTTATTCCTGCAACAAGATTTTTTAAGTTTAGCCGTTAATAAATAAATCTTCATAAAATGAAAAAAATTATAACATTAAGTTTAATATTAACTATATTTTCTATTTCTCTTTTTGCACAAAATAAGGGGTCTCTTCCCATAGACGAAGAAACTGGTTTAATCACTTACCAGGAAGTTGTTGAAGAAGAAGGCACCAAAAAGGAATATTTTAACCGGGCAATTGGCTGGATTAATGGTTTTTATAAAAACCCGGTTGATGTTACCAAAACCCGTGATCCGGAAAGTGGTATCATTAAAGGAATTCACCGGTTCAAAATAAAAAACACCGATGAGGATGGAAATACAAGTGATGCCGGGGTTGTTCAATATAATTTTGTATTGCAATTCAAAGATGGACGCTATCGGTATACGCTCACTGAGTTTGTTCTCCGTCAAGCCTCAAAGATTCCTGCAGAAAAGTGGTTGAATAAAAGTGATCCTCAATCAAAAAGTTATCTAAAGCAGATAGACAAGTTTGCACAAAACTGGATAACTGATCTGAAAAAAGGGATGAAACCAAAGGTTGAGAAGAAGGATGATGAATGGTAGGAAACAGAGTTCAAAGTTCCGAGTTCAGGGTTCTGGGTTCGGAGTTGTCCTAAATAACTGAATTCTTTTGTAACTAAAGATTTGATTAAACATTTGTATTTAATTGCTGTTTAATATTCAAACTATTGAAGAATGGCAAAAAATGTATTTGGTACAGAATTAAAACCATGCAGTCAGGATCCAATAACAGGATATTTTAGGGATGGGAACTGCAATACAGATGAAACAGATTTTGGTTCGCATACGGTTTGTGTAATTATGACAGAGGAATTCCTAAGATACTCTTTTGATCAAGGTAATGATTTGATTACTCCCCGACCAGAATACAATTTTCCAGGACTTGGTCCTGGTGATCACTGGTGTTTATGTGCATTGCGATGGAAGGAAGCTTTTGTTGATGGGAAAGCCCCTTTAGTCAATCTGGAAGCAACCCATGAAAATGCGTTAGAAGTAATTGAAATCAAAGACTTAATTGAGAACGCTTATAAGCCGGTTGTTTAATCAATCATTTTTGCATTCGTCAGACCCTGCGTAATAGCCAAACGCACTGGCAATGATCAGACGAATTGAACAATTAATTTTCAGCTTCTACTGGCACTGGTTCAGCCGTTTCAATCATTTCTTTTTTAGGGGTTGGTTTACTTGTAACAATGGTCATTTCATCAATTAACCTTTGCGCTCCTGCAAATTTGTCGATGATAAAAAGCACATACCTGATATCCACATTTATGGTTCGTTGCAATTCCGGTTCAAAGGCAATGTCACCACTCATTGCTTCCCAGTTTCCGTCAAATGCAAGGCCTATTAACTCACCATTTCCATTAATAACTCCACTCCCCGAATTTCCTCCTGTAATATCATGATTTGTCAGAAAACAAAGTTTCATAATATCGCCTTCACCATACCTGCCATAATCTTTATTTTGATATAATTCTTTCAATTTGTCTGGGACTACAAACTCCCAATTATTGGGATCTTCTTTTTCCATCACACCTTTAAGTGTTGTAAAATAGTTAAAATGAACTGCATCTTCGGGATAATAATCCTGTACTGTTCCATAAGTTAAACGCATGGTAAAGTTGGCATCAGGATAGAATTTTTTATCAGGTTGCATTTCTCTTAACCCGTCAACAAACAGACGGTTTCCTTTATTCAGTAAATCATAAGCCTCAACTATTTTCGGATAAATTTGCACATAATAAAAATTGTTAAACTCTTTAGACGTTTTATATGCCAGGTCTTTTTCAATTTTTTTAGACGAAGGATTATCCAAAAATTCATTTACTTTTTCAGGAATTGTCATAAATGAGGTTTCAAAAACCTTCTGCGCATATGCATCAAGGTCATTTTTATACTTTGAAGCAATTGTTTTTAAGTAAGGAGGTTGTTGATCTTCAGGAACATTTTCATAATACATTTTAAGCATTGCTCCTAATAATTTTTGATCAGTAGGTAGGTTATAATCCTTAAAGTAACCATCTACTTTTGACCTTAATGTACTGATAATATTATCTACGTTTTCTTGATTAACCTCTTTCTCCATCAATTCCTTTTTCAGATTAGAAAAATCAGCTGCATAACCAATGATTTCACTCCCTCTTTTTATTGCTTCACTCTGATAAACACTGGTCAATTCATATTTACTGAGGGTTTTATATCCTTCAGCAATATTATTAAGAGCCTCTCCATATTTTTGTTTCCTGCTGTCATCTGCATTTACCCATTTGGTAAATTCTTCTTCAAGGGTCACTTTTTTATCATACACCTTAAGACGTTTCAGGCCTTTTGTTTGTCCAATATAATATTTCCAGTAGTTGGCTGTTCTTGAATATTTAGAAGCATATTTAATCCTGATGGCTGGATCGGTTTGCATATCCCCCATCATAATTTCCAGTTTTTTATCTCGGATATCAACAACTGTCATGTTATGAATATCTATTGCCATTTTTACACCAAAGGAAGTCATGTAACGTTCAGTTCCACCAGGATAACCCAGGATCATTGAAAAATTACCTTTTTCTACACCGGCAATGGAAATTGGTAAATGGTGTTTGGGTTTCATTGGAATATTTTCTTCAGTATATTCAGCAGGATTACCATCTTTATCAGTGTAAACCCTGAATAATGAGAAGTCACCTGTATGACGAGGCCACATCCAGTTATCAGTATCTGCTCCAAATTTTCCAATGGATGAAGGAGGTGCTCCTACAAATCGAACATCTGTGAATACTTCATAAACAAACAGGTAATATTCGTTGCCTTCAAAGAAACTACGAACCGAACATTTGTAATGCGTTTCACCTTTTGTTTCTTTTTCTATTTCATCAGTAACTGCTTTTATTTTTTCGTATCGCTCATCTTCAGTCATCTCATCATTAACATCAGCCAAAACTTTCTCGGTAACATCTTCTATCCGCTCCAGAAATGTTGCCTTCAGTCCGGGATTTGGCAGTTCATCCTCAAAACTTTCAGCCCAAAAACCATTGGATAAATAATCATGTTCAACAGAAGAATGTGCCTGGATACGTCCATATCCACAATGGTGGTTTGTCAATAATAAACCCTGGTCTGAAATCAATTCGCTGGTACAACCCCGACCAAAAATGGCGATGGCATCTTTCAAACTCGAATTATTGATACTGTAAATTTCTTCAGCAGTTAATTGAAGTCCCATCTTTTGCATGTCGACATAATTCAGACGTTCTACAAACAGAGGTAACCACATACCTTCATCAGATTTTGCTATTGGCTGAAGACCGATCAATAAAACCAACAAACTTAAAACTCTTGTTTTCATATGTTATACTTTTTTCTTTTATAATATTTATTATACTTTAAATGTGCTTTTTTCAAAAGAGAATGATGCAATAAGTAAATGGTTAAATGAGTAAATCTTTAAGCATTCAAGCATTAGGACTAAACATACTTATCTCCTTTTTCAATTTTTACGGTGTTCACAATTTCACGAATTTGTTGTTCATCCTCTTTTCTACAAACCAGTAACGTTCCTTCATCTTCTACCACAATATAATCATCAAGTCCTTGTAAAACAACCAATTTATCATCGGGCATATTAACGATACAATTTTTTGAACCAAAAGAAATCACATTTTTCCCAACAATGGCATTATTATCTTCATCCTTCTCTCTGATATCAAATAAGGAGCCCCAGGTACCCAAATCAGACCAACCAAAATCTGAGGCCAACACATATACATTATCAGCCTTTTCCATGATGCCATAATCAATAGATATATTTTTACAAACAGAAAAAGTTTGATTGATAAATTCTTGCTCCTGTTCTGTACCATATTTTCCATATCCTTCGGTAAATATTGAGCCAACTTCAGGTAAATGTTGATCAAATGCAGTCAGTATACTCTTTACCGACCAGATAAATATTCCTGAATTCCAAAGAAAATCACCGCTTTCTAAAAAAGTTTTAGCCAATTCCAGGTTCGGTTTTTCTGTGAATGTTTTAACTTTTCTTAGCCGCTTATCCTTAGCATATGGGTTGTCATCACAAAACTGAATGTACCCATATCCCGTATCTGGCCTGGAAGGTGTAATACCCAGTGTAATTAACCAATTATTATTTGCTGAAGCATTTAAAGCAGATTGTATCACCTCTGTAAAAACATCTTCCTTTAAAATTATATGATCTGAAGGAGCAACAATCAAATTAGCATTGGGATTAATCTCATTGATCTTATAAGCTGCGTATGCAATAGCAGGAGCAGTATTTCTTCTCATGGGTTCACAAAGAACCTGATTCTCTTTAATACCTGGCAGTTGCTCCAGGATTATAGCTTTGTACCGTTCATTTGTAACAATATAAATATTCTCTTTCGGACAGATTGTCAAAAACCGGTCAAAAGTTTGTTGAATCAATGTTCTGCCCGTTCCAAGAATATCTATAAACTGTTTTGGTCGGGAAGTCTTACTCATGGGCCAGAACCTTGCACCGATACCACCAGCCATAATGATACAATAATTATTGGTATGCATAAAAATCGATTTTAATTTAATGATTTGCAAATATATAAAAACAGAATTAGGTTAAAAGTTAATTGTTAGCTGTTTATGTCTTTATTTGAGTTTTCTTTGTTTTTTTCATTACTGATTTTAAAACCTGTTGCCGAATAATCTTTCCACTATCAGTTTCAGGAAACTGCTGTAGGAAAAAAACCTGTTTTGGTATTTCATATTTTGTTAGTCCAATATTTGCAAAGTCAACTTGTAATTCATCGTACTTTTCAATGATAAGAACTAATTTTTGTCC
>DAOVYU010000327.1 GCA_030635465.1 Bacteroidales bacterium
CCATCCAAATCAAGTGCATAATTATTGCTTCCCGAAGAAATACCACAATTAAAACCGGGATCTGATCCCCATAAAAGGACCTCACCTGTCACATTATAGTCTGTAAAACTAAAGTCCAGAATTATATTCGAAATTCCGTCCCAGAAGAAAGGTTCTATAAAATTAAAATCAATATTGATATTGCCATTAAAGTTAACATTATTGTAAAATACAGTATCCAGCTGACTAGTTAAATTATCAGGAGTTAATTCATCACTATCGGTAAGTTTTGTCCTAATCATAACATGAGAAAGATCTTCAGCTAACATATCAGAAAATAGTTTTATACCTGTGATCAACCCTTCTGTAAATCCTTGATCACTTAATTCCGTTGCCAGCCAAAGATATTGCGACCTGCCTGAATGATTGGGTGCAGGTAAAACTGAATTGGTCCACTCTTCCCACCAGCCAATTTCAATATTTTCATAAGAAATCGTATCTTCATATTCTACTGATGAATGCATGTGCCTGAAGTAATTATATATTGGATCATCGCTCATTAAAACTGAGTCAGTTGTTCGATCATTTGCAAAAGTGAAGTTTGGATGGAAATACAGTGTGGAATCATAGGTACCTGTATGAACATAAACCTTATTGTAGGTAAGATAATCCCATTCACCACATTGATATTGATCATGCTGCGTTTGAATATCACATTTTAAAGTATGAACCATCAATATTTTTCTGAAATTATTTTCAGTTGGAAAATTCCAAATTCCCCTTCTGGTGATTATGGAATCAAATGTTAGTGTTTGAACCACAATGGTATCCTGTGCTGTCAGTGTATCATTGAAAAGAAAAAATAAAAATATATAAAATAATATTTTTTTCATAATTATAATTAGCAGATGTATTCTTCAAAAATAACACAGATATTGGAAAAATCAGAATTTTTTTCTGGATTTATTACCTTTACCAAAACCTTAATTTTTTATTAAAATATATAGATATTAACATTTATATTAGTTTTCTTTATACTTTTGCCGCCATTTTTGACCAGTCTCAAGCTTAAATTACGGGATTACAAGAAGTTAAAAAGACTACTGAATATTTAACAATCAATTTTTATAAATAATAAGATGTCATTAGCAGAATTAAGAAATATAGGAATTGCTGCACACATTGATGCCGGCAAAACAACTGTAACAGAACGTATACTATTTTATACAGGAACTACTCGTAAAATGGGAGAAGTGCATGATGGTCAGGCTACAATGGATTTCATGAAGCAGGAACAAGAGAGAGGAATTACCATTGCATCTGCAGCCATTACTTGTAATTGGAAAGACTCACAAATTAATATTATTGATACCCCGGGTCATGTCGACTTTACATTAGAAGTTGAACGTTCTTTGCGTGTAATTGACGGAATGGTAGCATTATTCTGTGCTGTAGGTGGAGTTGAGCCACAAAGTGAAACAGTGTGGAACCAGGCTGACCGTTACCGCGTTCCCAGGATTGCTTTTATAAATAAAATGGACCGTACCGGAGCAGACTTTTTTGAGGTCGTAGGCCAAATGGATGAATTCCTTGATGCCAATGCTGTTCCATTTCAAATCCCCATGGGTGCCGAAGATGACTTTATTGGAGTAATTGACCTTATAGAGAAAAAAGCATACCAGTTTGATGATTATGAGCGGGTAGAAATTGACATTCCCGAAGAATTCAATGATAAAGTTGATGAAACCCGTTCGAAGATCGCTGAAAAACTGGCAGATTATAATGATGAGATCATGGAGCTATTCCTGGAGGATCAGGAAGTACCATCTGAATTATTAAAAAAAGTAGCTCGTGAAGCAACATTAAAATTGCTTATCACACCTGTGTTTACTGGTGCTGCCTATAAAAACAAAGGAGTACAGTTATTGTTGGATGCTGTTATTGATTACCTTCCCTCTCCTATCGATGTTGGAGCTGTTGTTGGTATGGATGTGGATGATCCTGAAAAAACGCATACACGCAATCCTTCTACACATGATCCTTTTGCTGCCCTGGCTTTCAAACTAATCAACGATCCATTTGTTGGACAGCAAACATTTGTCAGAATATTTTCTGGAGAATTGAAAAGTGGAATGCAGATCACCAACTCCACTAAAGATAAAAACGAGCGTATTGGACGAATTTTTAAAATTCATGCAAAGGACCGTGAAGAAGTAAAATCAGCTGGCCCCGGTGACATTGTAGCATTGATTGGCATGAAGGTTACGAAAACAGGTGATACACTTTGTGATAATAAAAATCAATTGCACCTGGAAAACATTCATATTCCTCCAACGGTTATAGAACTAAAAATAAATCCTGTAACAAGGAAAAATCAGGGAAAACTGGGTGAAGCATTGGCCAAGCTGGCTAACGAGGATCCATCATTTAATGTAAGGTTTGATGATGAGACTGAAGAAACAATCGTTTCTGGTATGGGTGAATTGCATCTGGAGATTATTGTTGACCGTCTTAAACATGAATTTAAAGTGGAAGTTGATGTTGGAGAACCAGCTGTAGCTTTTAGGGAAACAATTACTAGAGAAATTGAAATCAACCACAAGCACTCTAAGCAAACTGGTGGTAAAGGACAATATGCACATACTGTAATGCGTCTTGAACCCAATGATGGAGAAGGCTATGAATTTATCAACAGGATTAAAGGTGGAGTGATACCATCTGAATTTATTCCATCGGTAAACAAAGGTGTTGTTAAAACCATGGATAGAGGTGTACTGGCAGGATTTCCGATTGTAGATGTGAAAGTTGTATTGCTTGATGGTAGCAACCATGCTGTGGATTCATCTGATATGGCTTTCCAAACATGTGCTTCTATAGCTTTTAAAAATGGGTTTATGAAAGCCAATCCAATATTGATGGAACCCGTAATGAAAATCGAGATCAATACACCTGATGATTATATTGGAAATGTAGTTGGTGATATCAACAAACGCCGGGGTAAAATTGAATCCATGCGCCGTCATAGGAAAGGTGCCCAAAAACTAAATGGATTTGTTCCGCTATTGGAAATGTTTGGTTATGCAACAACCCTGAGAAATGTTTCCAGTGGCCGAGCTAACTACTCAATGGAATTTTACAAATATATGCCAGTAACAAAGTCGGTACAAGAAGAAGTCCTGAAGAAGTTAGAAGAGAAGAAGAAAGAGGCTTAATA
>DAOVYU010000175.1 GCA_030635465.1 Bacteroidales bacterium
CATGATGAAGTTATTTGGCTTGGTACTGATAAGGGGTTGGTGTCTTTTTTTCCCTCGGAAATTTCAAAAGTAAATTGTATCCCTTCACTTTATTTTGAAGATATCTCGATTGAGGAGCAAAAACTTGATAATGTTTCAGTTAAGTCTGTGTTTGAATATAATGAGAATGATGTAGTTTTTAATTACAAAGCAATTAGCTACAATAATCCAGGTAATCTTACCTATGCTTTTAGAATGGCCGGTGTGGAAAATGACTGGATTGAGACAAAAAATACTTCAGTTCGTTATGTGGATCTTGCACCTAATACTTACAGGTTTTTAGTTAAAGCAAAAAGTATTGATGGAATCTGGAGTGAAACAATAGCTTTTGATTTCCAGATCAATAAACATTATTCTCAAACTGCACTATTTAAATTTTTGATGGTTATAGCAGGACTTGGATTAATTGCTTTTGTTTTTTGGATAATTTTGAAAAACCAAAAAAACAAAGAAACTTTAAAACAGCAAGTAATCTTAGCTGAACAGAAGGCCATTCGCTCTCAGATGAACCCTCATTTTCTATTCAATTCATTAAACTCAATTCAACATTTAATATTAAATAAAGAAGGGGAGGTCGCCAATTATTACCTTACCAATTTGTCGAAGCTCATGCGTAAGATACTTGACAATTCAAAATATACTACTATTCCCTTAAAAGAGGAATTGGAAAATATAAAACTCTACCTGGATCTTGAAAAGTTCCGTTTTGAAAACCATTTTGACTACAAGATTGAAATATGTGATTCAATCAGCGTCGATGAAATAGTCATTCCATCTATGATTATTCAACCCTATTTGGAAAATGCCATCTGGCATGGTTTAGTTCCTAAAGGTAATAAAGGAACTTTAGAATTGTCAATCACTAGAAATGATCAGAATAATTTACTCGTTGTCGTTGAAGATAATGGGATAGGACGAAAAGAAGCGGAAAAAATAGCTAAACGCCGAAAGAATTATAAATCGATGGGAATGAAAAACACAAAAGAAAGAATGAATTTATTGAACCGCTTATTTAATACTCATTATAATGTAGCGGTGATTGATTTGTCAAATGGTAGTAATGAACCTCAAGGAACTAGAATAGAACTAACTATAGATATGTAATTTAAAATTCTGTATACAAAGTCTATACAAATGGTTAATCAAAAAAGTATAAAAGCACTCATAGTTGAAGATGAAGTCCGAAGTATAGCCTCCTTAAAAAAGCTTTTAGAGGACTATTGTCCGCAAGTTGAAGTAATCGCGGAAGCAAAATCAGTTGGTCAGGCTGTAGCTAAAATAAGTTTGTTAAAACCCCAATTGGTATTTCTTGACATTGCATTACCAGATGGAGATGGATTTGAAGTTTTAGAAAGACTTCCAAATCGATTATTCCAGGTAATATTTATCACCGCTTACGATAAATATGCAATACGGGCTTTTGAGTTTTCTGCGATACATTATTTATTAAAGCCTGTTAGCCCTGTTGATTTGCAAAATGCTGTCAACCGGTTTGGGAATGATAATGAACAAGTTGATCTGGATAAAAAGTTGACAGTATTAAATGAAAATTTGAAAGGGCAAAGTAAAAAATTGATTTTACCAACTTCAGATGGATTAAGAATCATTAAATTAAATGAATTGATAAGATGTGAAGCCAGCCGTAACTATACTACTTGCTATTTGACAAATAAAAAAGAACAAATTGTTTCTAAATCACTTGGGGTTTTTGAAGAGATATTATCTGATTATCATTTCGTAAGGGTTCATAATACACATTTGATCAATTTGGAATATGTTAGCAAATACATTAAAGGCAAAGGAGGAATAATTTTTATGAAAGATAATACTGAAATTCATGTGTCAAAAACAAAAAAAACGGAATTTTTAGAAGAGTTAAAGTCATATGCTAATTATCTATAGGGTTCAGTTGTACATTCAAAAGGTCTGTTTATCCTCAATTTAGGTATGGTTATTCATTCTAGGTTGGAAATGATATTTAAGATTTATAACATTGTCTAGTATTAGGGAAGTATCACCTTATTGAAAAGAGGAGGAATGTATAACCCATTAATATAGTTAAATAATAGAATAAACAATATTCAGAAGAATCGGAAATGTAAATTTCAAACATCCCGGACTTGTAAAATCAGTCCGGGTTGTTTGTTTTTATCTGAATAATGTCCATCAGAAAGAAATTTTCAAAATTATTTTCAATTTTTTATTTTATATAAACAGCACAATAACAGCTACATAGGTATGTTTTTATACAAACTACTAAAAAATAATTGGTACTATGTATTGCATAGTACTATTTTTTGTTGTATGTTTGCAAAATGAACATTGAAAAAACAAAAGCACAAATGAGGAAAGGGGTGTTGGAATATTGCATTCTTTCCATTATAAAGCAGAAAGAAGTTTATGCTTCAGACATTATTTTTCAATTAAAAGAAGCGGAGTTAATTGTTGTTGAAGGAACATTGTATCCATTATTAACCAGGTTAAAAAATGATGGATTATTGAGTTACCGATGGGAGGAATCGAAAACAGGACCACCTAGGAAATACTATGAAATTTCGGATGCAGGAAAAGAATTTTTAAAAGGTCTTGACAATGGCTGGAATGCCCTGGTTGAAGCAGTAAAAAAATTAAAAGGATAAAATTAAAAATCAATATAAGCAAAAATGAAAAAGACATTAACAGTAAACATTAGCGGAATAGTATTTCACATTGATGAAGACGCTTATAATGTGTTAAACGACTACTTACAAAGTATAAGACAACATTTTTCGAGAACTGAGGGTGGAGATGAAATAATAGAAGATATAGAAGCCCGTATAGCTGAAATGCTCAAAGAAAGGATAGGTGATAATAAACAAGTGATCACACTGGATGATATTGAAGAAATTATCAATGCCATTGGGCAACCTAGTGAATTTGGTGAAGAATTTGAAGATGAACCTTCAGCAACTTTTACCGAAAGAAATGGGAAAAAGACCAAACGTTTGTACCGCGATTCAGATCATGCTGTATTAGGTGGTGTTTGTAGCGGACTTGGAGCATACTTTCATACCGATCCGGTTTGGTTTAGGATAGCCTTTGTTGTTGCCTGTATTCCTGGTCTTGGAACGCCATTGTTAGTTTATATTGTCCTATGGGCAATAGTGCCTGAAGCTAAAACAGTTACTGAAAAGCTTGAAATGAAAGGGGAGAAAGTGAATATTTCTAATATCGAAAAATCCATTCGTGAAGAAATAGACAACCTGAAAAATAAATTCAGTGACTTGACAAAACAAGCAAAACGCTCATACAAAAAAAAAAGCGCAGCACATAGTTCCGATTTCCAAAATGTAGGCAATGCCCTTGGCCGGGTATTGGAAGTGTTTGTTAAAATTATTCTCGTTTTTGTGGGAATAATTTTACTTATTATAGGATTATCTCTCGTCTTAGCTTTTCTGGCAGCTATATTTGGTTTTGGCCATCAGGTTTTTATTGTAGATTCCGAATTGATCTTTATTTCTTTCCCTGCATTGGTTGATTTGATACTTGGTCAAGCTGGTAGTAATATGTTTTTTACAACAGGAATGTTACTGTTATTTGGAGTTCCATTGTTGATGATCCTTTATGGTGGTGTTAAGCTGATATTTGGACTGGAAAGAACCAGGTATGTTGGTGTGTTTGCTTTTAACTTATGGTTGATCGGTTTGATCTTGACAGGATATTATGGATTTAAAATCGCAAAAAGTTTCAGTCAGCACGGTGTGCACCAGGAAAGTGCTAACATAAATATTCCGCTAAATCAAGCTTTGGTGTTGGATGTTGGAAATGATAAATTGTACGACAGAATATATCGCTATGATGATTATGTTGAAGTGGATGAAATGAACATGATCCTGACTACCCGTGAGGATGATCTTTATTTTGGATTGCCCAAACTGGAAATCAAAAGGAGTAGTGGTGATGAAATGGAACTTGAATTTTATTACCGGGCAAGGGGTAAATCAGAACGACATGCTTCAGAAAGAGCTGCAAATATAATTTATCGATATAATATTGAAGGTAACCAGATCACATTTGATCCGTTTTTTAAACTGAAAGATAGGGAAGTATGGCGCGAACAACAGATTGAAATGGTATTGAAAGTGCCTGAAGGAACTTATTTGCAATTCAGCGATGATATGTATAAAATCCTGAATAATTACTATCACTCACCATATAAACTATCAGGTGAAACCTGGCAAATGATGGATTCCGGATTGGAGGAATCCGAATTCGAAGAAGTACCCTTCGAAGAAATTGAACTTCCAACTGAACAAGAGGAGTCTGATGAGAATATTGAAAACAACCAAAAATCAATATCAATGATCACTTTTCTATATTCAAACTTCCTGCAATTTTTAGGGATACAGGCTTAATCTAGTTTCTGTTTATTTGATTTTTACTTAACCCGCATCGATAAATCTTTTTAGTTGTGATTTATAGTGCGGGTTAATTTGTATTTTAGCCTTCAAATAATTCTGTGATAGATTTGATTAAAATAGTAATTA
>DAOVYU010000241.1 GCA_030635465.1 Bacteroidales bacterium
AATCATTTTATACTGTATGAATCAATATAAAATCACAAAACAAATAGTATCAATTCTTTTCATTCCGGTCTTGCTATTTGTCTCATTGTCAAGCCAGACTCAAGATACTTTCAACCAATTTACATTGGATGATGCCATTGAAATGGCTAAACAACAATCTCCGGATGCACTACTGGCGAAACATGAATTCAGAGTAAAATACTGGCAATATAAATCATACAAAGCTTCTTATTTACCATCTCTGGTATTAAGAGGTTATATTCCTGCTTATGAAAATTCAATCAACAAAATCAAATTGGCAGAAGGTGATATCTTTCGATTAACAAATATTAATAATCTTTCTGCTGGTCTTACATTAAATCAAAGGATAGGGCCAACGGGAGGAGATATTTCTTTAAACTCTGATTTATCCATGGTAAATAACTTTATTTCTGCTACAGATACAACTGATGCCTTTACCGCTACAGAATATAGTTCAACTCTAATTAATATTACATTACGACAACCCCTGGTGAGATATAACAAATACAAGTGGGAAAGACGAATTGAACCCATGTTATATGATGAGGCTAAGAAAGTTTACCTAGAAGCAATGGAGGAAGTGTCAACAGCAGCAACCAACCATTTTTTCAACTTATTGATAGCTCAAATTGAAGAAAGAATTGCATTGATCAACGAAGCAAACTATGATACTTTATTCAAAATAGCTAAAGGCAGATATGAACTAGGTAGGATTGCCGAAAATGAGTTATTACAGCTTGAACTTCAATATTTGAGAGCAGGGGCCGACGTTAAAAATGCAGAGTTGCAGTTTGAAGACCAAATGTTTAAGTTTAAATCTTTTCTCAGAATCCAGGATGATGTTAACATTGAGCTGATTGAGCCTTCAAACATTCAACCATTTAAGGTGAATCCCTCTAAAGCATTGCAAGAAGCCCGCTATAATAGTTCTGAAGCCCTTTCTTTTAACCGTCAGTTGGTTCAAGCTGAAAGCCTGGTAGCTGAAGCTAAATATGATGGCAGATTTGATGCTGAATTGTATGCTGTATACGGATTATCCAATTTTGAATCTAACTTTATAGATATTAAAAAAAAACCACAGGATGTTCAAACAGTTGAGCTGGGAATAACGGTACCAATATTAGATTGGGGAGTTGCCAAAGGACGATTAAAAATGGCTGAATCTAACCAGGAAATTGTCAGAACCAATGTGGAGCAGCAGCAAATTGATTTTGACCAGAAAGTCTTTCTATTGGTAGCACAATTCAATATGCAGTTCGATCAGCTGGTTATTGCAGCTAAATCTGATACCGTAGGCCAAAAAAGATATGATATCACAAAAGCCCGTTATTTAATAGGTAAAATCAGTATCACGGATTTGAATATTGCACAAACAGAAGCCGACAATTCAAAGAAAAGTTATTTTAATACACTGTGGAGATACTGGCGATATTATTATGATATACGCCGTACAACTTTATTCGATTTTGAAAGGGATATGCCCATAATGGTAAATTACAAAGATCTTCTATAACTGAATTACTAGTTTACATCAGCTATTAAAAAGGCTTTATTTCTTGTATCAGATTCACTTAGTTTTATTTTCTATTTAGTTAACTTTAAAAACATCTCTTACAGAGGAGTTTACATTTTATTAAAGTATAACAAATATTTTCACCATCAAATTAAGAATTATTTAGTTACTTTGAGTGATCATTTCAAGTCTTCATATTTATATTTATCAAAACAACGGACATGGCATATGTTGAGCAAGAAAATCCGGATTTCACTAAAATAATTAAGAAGCACTTAACTGAAGAGAATACTGAAGCCTTATTAAGTCTTTTGGAGGATTTAAATACTGTGGAGATCTCCAATAATATTCTCCCATTAAAATCAAAATATCAGTTAGCGATTATAGAGTTATTAGATCGTGAAAAAGCAGCTGAAGTATTGAACAATTTGCAGCAGCATGCACCTGTACTGGAGGATATTGTTGAGGAAATGGATTCCAAACAATTGGGTGATTTGATCGAGGACATGGATAAAGATGATGCAGCAGATGTTTTATCCGTATTGGATGATGAAAAAGCCACAGAGGTTCTGGAGGAGCTATCAAAAGAAGACAGGGAAGAGATTACAACATTATTACAATACGATGAAGATAGTGCTGGTGGAATTATGGACCCAGTGGTCATTTCTGTACAAAAAGATATTACAGTAAAACAAGCAACCACTCAAATTAAAACATTTATTAATAAAAAAGAGATAGACGAATTCTACGTAATTTATGTGGTTGATGAGTTTAATCATTTAATTGGAAGTATAAGTTTATCTCAATTATTTATTGCCAGTGATAATACCATCACCAAAGACATTATGGATCCTGATGTGGTAGCCGTTAATGTGGATACTGATCAGGAAAAAGTAGCAAAACTGGCCCAGGAATATGACCTGGTTACTGTTCCTGTAATCGATAAACATTTAAAATTGGTAGGGCGTATTACAAATGATGACTTGATGGATGTAATGCATGAAGAACACCAGGAAGACTTGGGTCAGATTGCTGGTACTGGAGATGAGGAAGTTTTAGAAACTTCCGTTTTTAAAGCTATTCGCGATCGTTTACCATGGTTGTTACTAGGACTTGGTGGAGGAATGCTTGCTGCCCTGGTTATGCGAAATTATGAAACAGCCATTTCTGAGCTTCCTGTAGTTGCATATTTTATTCCACTTGTAGCAGCTTTGGGTGGAAATATTGCCATACAATCATCTTCCCTTGTGGTTAGAGGACTAGCCACAGGAGAGATCAGAACTTCAGATTTATTTAAACGTACATGGAAAGAACTACGAGTTGGCTTCTTAAACGGATTGATTTGTGCCATCCTGCTTGTGGGATTGGCCTGGTGGCTTACAGATGAGATAATCATTGGCATTACTTCCGGAGCAGCACTGATCGTGGTAGTTTGTTTGGCAGCATTTGTTGGCACTTCAATTCCCATCATTCTCAAACGTATGAATATGGATCCTGCTGTGGCCACTGGTCCTTTTATAACTACAGCTAACGATTTAATTGGAATTGTGATTTACCTGGCCATCACTATTTCGGTATATTCAAATCATCTAATGTAACATATTAAATGGTTCAATTTTTATAGCATTTCAAGCTTACATTTGGCATCTAACATCCTATTTACTTTACTTTTATTGTATCTTCTCAATTATATAAGTAACATTATTGAAATTAAACTCCTCTCCTTCTTTCTTTCCTTCCATCACTTTATAAATGGGCACGGCTGGAGAGATTGCATAAAAAACATCCTTTTCAACAGGTACTTTTCCCAAACTAATCGAAATAAATAAATTTTGTTTATTGGTCATAACTACAGCACCAAACTCCACATTGTGACATTCCTTTTCAGGATCAATCCTTTCTAATAATTCAATCTGTTCATTTGCTTTAGCAAGTTGCTGGGCAAACATATCCCTTTTCCTAAGCAATTGAGTTCGAAAGGAATCATATCTATCTTTAGGAAGGCCATATTCATTTGCAGTTTTCTGACCGTCGTCCATTTCAGACTTCAGGTTATTAATGGTTTCCAACTGCAATGATTTACATGCATTAATTATCTTCTCCTTAAGATCAATCATTGGTAGCAAATAAATTTCTTCAAAATTAATTATTTCCAGTTCGATTTTTCATCAAAATATTTTTATATCTTGTAGGTTTTCATTATCAGGTCAAAATAATTAGCGTTTCTACCGTGAGTTTTAAGTGGAAATAGCAGAAATAAAATAGTTTAATGTTCTAATATTCATTCATTAAAATTAACACTATGAAAAAATTTACCATTTTAATCAGTTTATTACTAATTATTATCTGTGGACAGGCTTACACACAAAAAAACAATCATAACCTTATTAAATCAATTACACATCCTGAAACAGGAATGCAAGTA
>DAOVYU010000113.1 GCA_030635465.1 Bacteroidales bacterium
GAAAAGTCTTGAGAAACTGAATTTGAGGGGAAAGATTACAATTATTGGGATTGCCAAAAAGTTGGAGGAAATTTACTTTCCTGGTGACTCCTTACCACTCTATATTGACAAAAAATCAGAATCTTTAAAAGTTATTCAACAACTCAGAGATGAGGCTCATCGTTTTGGAATAACCCACCACAGGAAAAGAAGGGAAAAGGGAACCGTTAAATCAATATTAACTGATATTGATGGGATAGGCTATACTTATGCTCAAAAACTACTCTGGAAATTCAAATCTGTAAAGAATATTAAAAAATCTTCTCTACTTGATATTCAAGAGGTGATTGGTAAAATTAAAGGGAAAATAGTTTACGACTTTTTCCAGAATAATTCCTAAATATCACAAAACTTCTTTCCTGATTTCTTGTTATCTTTACATCAAATTTTAAAAGTATACTCATGAATATTTTCAAACTTATAGTCATCTACATCACAATTACAATTTCTTTTTCAATTTATGGCCAGGATTTTAATGGTGGAGTTTTAGGAGGAATAAATGCGACACAGGTATTTGGTGATAATTATTCGGGTCCTAATAAAGCTGGTTTGTACCTTGGGGTATTTGTAAATCGATATTTTTCAAACCGTTCATCAATTCAGCTCGAACTGGATTATATTCAGAAAGGTTCAAGAAAAAATCCGGATGGTAGTACCGGAGATTATGACACATATTTGCTAAGGTTGAATTATATAGAATTACCTGTGCTTTATAAATATGATTTCGCGGAAAAAGGAACGCTGGAAACTGGATTATCCTTGGGTGTGCTAGTTCATAGCTATGAAGAAGCAAATGGTTCAACAGCAGTTAGCGGTGAGGATTTTAGTTCAGTAGATTTTAGTTTTAACCTGGGTGCTTATTATACCCTTGCTACTAATTTAAGGATAAATTTAAGACTTTCTAATTCCATTCTACCAATTCGACCTCATTCAGATGGACAAACTTATCGGCTAAACAAAGGACAATACAATCAGGGAATAGCTTTTATCCTTCACTATATCATTCCGGGATTATCACGCTGATCAATCCTCTGAAATCGCCATCTTCATAGCCAGTAGCTTTATCTTCAGGATATAGCTGAGATATCTGATTTAATAATTTGGCGTCCATGTTTTCAGGATTGCCATGGCATCCAAGACATACATTTTCTATTTTTAACGGTTTGAAATAGTAGAATTTGACTATATCCTGCTTAGTTACTTTCTGGACAAAATGATCTGGTAAATTCTCATTTTTATCAAGTAGGTTTTGAAAATGATCCAAAGCAACTTTCTCTATTTCATCAGGAGCGTTTTCAGGATTCCTGTACTTTAATGTTGTTCGTTTAATTTGTATATTACTATTAGAGACATTTTTTATTTTTTCAGTGATGGGCATTGCTTTTAAATTGCAGACTTCAATGGCCTTTTCAAATCCACCTTCTGAAATTGCACTTTTTAGTTCAACCTTTAGGGACTTCAATAAATTTGCTGAGATTTCATTTCCTTGGGGGATAATTCTTATCAACTCCTCATTAGTGGGTTCAGTTATTGAAACATTATTTTGATTACAACTCAATAAAACAGTTGATACAACTAATAAAACGAGAAAAATATTTTTCATCAGATCATTTTTTAAATAAGTGTGGTAAAGTTAAAATAATTCGAAAAGGAAATTACTTAATAATTGAAAACAATAATTTCTTGTTAGACTTTCAGAAAAGTCTAACTCAACAGGGTATTTTCCTTCATTTAATGAACAAAGGATAAATTAATAAAATCGAGGTATTCAGCTGAATCATCGCCAAATATCTCCATGGTCTCACCAACAATTTTAAATGTTGTTCTTTCTCCCAGAACTCTTGAAAACAATATTTCAAACTCACGATTAGCTTCATCGATCATGATAATTTTAGCCAGGTTCTGATGCACTTCAGAAGCTAGTTCTGCATGACAAATAGGACAATAAAAATCCAAATGATCTCCTGTTGAAATTTCAAATTCTGGATTTTTCTTGATTGAATAATTTCCTAATTCTGTGTGTAATGAAATAATACCGGATTTCAAATCCGGAGTACGGATGGAAAAAATAACACATCCTTCAATTGCGATGTAACCATTACAATGCGGACATTGATAATTAAGACTCATCTTAGTTGGATTTTTGCCATTTAAACTCATTTTTCAACTCTTTAAATATACAACAATTTTGGTTTAAAGTCAATATATATAAACGGGCAATAGAATATTTCAGTATAAAATAAAAAAGCCCCTGCTGTATTATACAGCAAAGGCTTTGATTTTGTTGCACTTAAGTGTTATATTTTTTGAACTTCTTCTATTATTTCCAAACCTCTTTTAACCGCTTTTTCATTATCCGGGATCATATGATGATAGCGTGGTGGTAATGATTTCTTCAGACCCAGGATAATATTATCAAACTCAACTATTGGTTTTGCTTTGAGATATCCACCCAAAACGATCATATTAAATATTTTTCTCATCCCCATTTTAGCGGCCTCTTTATTGGCCTCTATTTTCCAAATATTAATATCCTTCCTTGTTGGAGGTTGAGTGATACCATTTGGATCATACAATAACAGACCTCCTGGTTTTACCATGTCTTCAAATTTATCCATGGATTGTTGATTTAAAATAATGGCTGTATCATATTGTGTTAATATAGGAGAACTAATTCTGTCATCACTTAATATAACAGTCACATTTGCAGTTCCACCTCTCATTTCAGGTCCGTATGATGGCATCCAGCTTACTTCCTGATCCTGCATGATTCCTGAATAAGCAAGGATTTTTCCCATGGACAAAACTCCCTGTCCCCCAAATCCTGCAATTATAATTTCCTCAGTCATACCGTTGTGTATTTTTGATTTTTTTTGTACTATTATTGATTTACTCTTATCTTCTTTCTCATTTGATGTCCAGCCTATTTTTTCACCAATTCTCCTTCAAGCTTGATATCACCCATAGGATAAAAAGGAAACATATTCTCAACCATCCAATGATTAGACTGTACCGGGGTCATTTTCCATCCTGAATTACAGTTTGAAACAATTTCTACAAATGTTAAACCTTTATTTAATTTCTGCATTTCAATCGCTTTTCTAACTGCCTTTTTTGCTTTACGTACAGCAGCAGGGGTATGTACAGCTTGCCGTGTAACATAATAGGTTCCTGGTAACTGTGCAATCAGCTCAGTGATTTTTAAAGGGTGTCCCATCATTTCCAAATCACGGCCATAAGGCGATGTGGATGATTTCATACCTTCAAGTGTAGTAGGGGCCATTTGACCTCCTGTCATTCCGTAAATACCATTATTTATAAAAAATATCGTAAAATTTTCACCCCTATTGCAAGCATGAATTGTTTCAGCTGTTCCTATCGCAGCCAGGTCACCATCACCCTGGTATGTAAAGACTGTTTTTTCTGGCATTAGTCTTTTAACGGCAGTAGCTAAAGCCGGTGCACGGCCGTGTGCAGCTTGCTGCATATCAATATTCATAAATTCATATGCAAGTACAGAACAACCTACAGGAGCAATCCCAATAGTTTCAGATTGAAGGCTCATCTCATCCAATGTCTCCATGATGATACGATGAGCAGTTCCATGTCCGCATCCCGGACAGTAACTAAGTACTTTGTCAGTAAGTAAATCTGTTTTTTTGTAAACCAGATTTTCGGGTTTTATGATATCAGCTTTTGTTATTGTATCAGCCATAATGTTAACCTTTAATAAATTTTTCTTCCAGCATATCAGCTATTTCAATTGGGGATGGAATAATTCCACCCATTCTGCCAAAGTGTTCAACAGGAACTTTCCCTTTAACGGAAAGCAATATATCTTCAACCATCTGTCCTGCACTCATTTCCACACTTAGTATTCCTTTCACCTGGTCAGCCATGTCATAAATAATATCTTTCGGGAAGGGCCATAGTGTAATAGGCCTTAGTAATCCTACTTTAATGCCCTTTTCGCGACACAATTGGATTGATTTTAAGCATAATCGGGCACTGGTGCCATAAGCTACAAATAAATACTCAGCATCATCACATTGAACTTTTTCATACTGGATTTCTTTCTCCTCAATTTTCCTGTATTTTTTCTGCAACTCAATATTATGTTTTTCATGACGAGCAGGATCCAAATCTAAGGAGGTGATAATGTTTCTTTCTCTGTCAGGAGTTTTACCAGTTGTTGCCCATGGGTAATTTTTAATGATTTCAGCTTCAGAGAACCTTTTCTGCTGTTCATCAATTTCTACTTTTTCCATCATCTGTCCGATAGCACCATCCGATTGTACCATAATTGGTGTCCGGTATTTGAATGCAAGCTTAAATCCTAATTCAACAAAATCATACATTTCCTGAACAGATGAAGGTGCTATTACGATGAGCCTGTAATCTCCGTGTCCGCCTCCTTTGGTCGACTGAAAATAATCGGATTGCGCTGGTTGGATAGTTCCTAATCCCGGGCCTCCTCTGACTACATTTAACAAAACACATGGAAGTTCAGCTCCTGCCATATATGAGATTCCTTCTTGCATTAAACTAACCCCAGGGCTAGAGGAAGAAGTCATTACTTTTTTTCCACAGGAAGCACCACCATAAAGCATATTGATGGCAGCAACTTCACTTTCAGCTTGTAAAACAACCATTCCGGTCCGTTCATGTGGTTTTTCCGCTGTGAGATATTCCATGACTTCTGACTGGGGAGTGATCGGGTACCCAAAATACCCATCTACACCGACCCGAATTGCTGCTTCAGCAAAGGCCTCATTCCCTTTCATTAATCTGAGCTCTTTTTTCATCTTGAAGTGTATTTTCTTTTACTCATTCTATACTTTAATTCTGTAAACAGTTATTACACCGTCAGGGCATACAATTGCACAGTTTGTGCATCCAGTACAGGCATCCTTTACATTTTGCATGTAATGATAACCCTTGCCATTAACGGCGTCAACCATTGCAATTGTTTCTGTGGGACATGCATCAAGACAAACTTCACAGCCTTTACATTTTTCGATATCCACAACAATATCACCTTTTACTTTAGCCATATGATTGATTGATATTTAGAGGCTGTTTGGAATTTATCCCTGCCTCGCCGGCAGGCAGGCTTTAGTTTTCTTATGTGTCTTTTTTGCCCTCTCATCGTTATTTTTTCGACCCGTAGCTACGGCTATGCGTCTTAAAAATGCCTCAATTTGACAAAAAATACATCATAATTAATTTTAAAAACAAAATCCAAACAATCTCTTATTGTTTAAAAAATAACAATGCGACGAAATTAATTAAAATAAA
>DAOVYU010000281.1 GCA_030635465.1 Bacteroidales bacterium
GCCGCTTTGGTCAATTAATAAATTCAATAAATCTTCATTTGATTCGGTAGCCTTTGATTCGCCGTTCAAATTATAGTGAATTGTCCAGGGCCCCTCACCTGATAAGGCGATGTTAACCATAGCTGCGTCATCACCACATCCATTTTCCGCATCATCGATTACCGCTGTTGGTATACTCTTGTTTTGAATATTAAAACTGGTTGACAAAGCGCTTACGCAATTTGCATCTTCTATGGAGTTAAATGTTAATGTGCCTTTTTCAGAAACTTCTAACTGATAATCACTGGCGTCTATCTGCAAATCATATACTTCATCTTCTAATTGGTAGTTTACTATCCAGGGTCCTTGACCTCCTAATTTCAAATCAAGAATTACATTTACGTCATCCCCACAAATTGCACCATTGCCTTCAACCTCAAATGTTGGATTTTCAACAATTCTTACTGTGCCCGCTCCATCAACAGTTCCATCACAGAATTGATCACTCATTGAAACTAATTCTATATTATTACCTACAGAGGCAATCAATTCATATTGATTTTCCATTATGTTATCAATGGTTTTTTCCTGATCGTCAATTTTAAAAGTTAAAGAAAATGGTGCCACACCTTCTAAATCTATGACAAATCCGCTTTGGCCTTCCTCCCCTGCACAAATTACCTGGTCATTACTTAAAATTGCCTTTGGCTGAGAAAGCTTAATTATAGCTTCACCACCTACTATACCAAATTTATTTTTATCCTTAACAGACACCAGAGTTATGGTATCTTTGATTAATGTTTCAAATAATAAAATATTTTCTTCAATATCACTTATTTCAATTTCTTCAATACCATTATCATAAACTATTGTCCAGGGGGGCTGACCGGTGAGTTCTACTTTTATGGTTGCAGGATCGTTTTCATCACAAAGGGTAGTGTCTCCACTTATAAATGCTGTTGGTATTTTTGCAATATCTGTGGTATCGATAGCTCCTGGTTCCGCAGTTATGTAAAATACTGCATCATTAAAATCATTGTCACCTCCAGGTCGCTTTATATCTTCGAAACCCAACAACAATTTCTCCTCCCGCTCACAGTTTAATAGTATCGTTTGTTGTCTGAATTCTTCGGTTGTGAAGGTATTCAGATGTTTATCAGTAAATACCATATGAGATTTTAAGCAAATAGTGTCGCCCACCCAACCTTGGGCTATAAGAAAATATCCGATCCCCGTATTTTCAGGGAATTCACCTAACAATACTTTATCTCCAGGTTTAACCACGTCTGGCTGTGTGACATTTGGGAAAATTATCACTAAACTGTCAATATCATATACAATTGAAGGTGGATTGCTAACATCATATGTATAAAAACCAAGTGCATTTGTCCAACCAGCACCTTCATGTACCATAGTTAAATACACCTCGCTAGCTTTTAATAGCTCTGTATTCAATTGAACATCATCACCAAAAAAATCAATATTTGATTCCGAAATATTAACCTTCTCAGGTAGTGTTTCTTTCACAAAGTTAATAAGGGCTTGCTGTACTTCATCAGGTTCTGGTTGCAGATACTCCGGAATTCCATTTGAATCCCATCCGCCAAGGAATCTGAATTTTGAGGTCAATTCATTATTAATGGAATCACATTCTGTTACTTCTTCAACTTGTAAAGTTGCAAAGCTAACTGTGACAGATAATAATATTAAAATTACCGGAAGGTGTAAATTTTTCATTACATTCAACTGATTCCAATTTATAAAATTCTCAATATTAACTTTTTGATTTAACATGATAATAAGGTGATAAAAATAAACACTCATATTTTCACACTTTAATAAAAATGGATGATCTCTTTTACAAACAAGATAATTCTTTAATATTTTTTATAAACTCTATTGGTGTAAACTTAATAAAAATTATTAATAAAACACAATTTTATATTACAATATTTATATTATAAATTCTTTTTTTCCTCTCTTTATAAATTTCTTATGCATGTAATAGGTAACCCTCTTTTATAATATTTTTGATATTCCTTTACTTCAATCTCACTAGCTTCTAAATTCTCCTTTCTATTACTTTCCGTTTCTAACAGTTGCTTAAACGGCAGATTTGAGAGACATTACGATAATTATTGAGGAAAGGCGTCTTACCTTACAAATTGAGACCTGATGAACTATTAAAAGTCCATTTACAGTTTAAAGCTAAAACCGGAAGATTTTATCAGATTTAATGCTCCCTATAAACCATGGGATTTTTATGGTTTTTCGAAAAAATATGAGATTCTCAACACTAAACGTAATTTGTGACTTTACCAAATTTTAATTATTAAAAGCTAAAAAAAGTAAGATAATTGTATCGGGAGTTAGAAATGCAGTTCAGTGAGTCGTATATAAAAATGTATCGCTATGGGGGTTTCTAAATCTCGTATTCTTTAATTTTTAATTTAAGCGAAGCAAGATTCTTTTCCATCTTAGGTAGGAGAATTTCTTTTCCAAAAGAGGTATGATATTCATGGGTCTCTACAAATTCCCTGCTTTGATTTAACCAGGATTCAGGTGTTATTTTTTGATTGTGAAGTGTAAGTTCAAGCCACAGAAGTTTAGATTTGTTGAAAAACTTTTCAGAGGCCAGGTGAAAGAGGTCAGCATCACAAATAATTTTCTCCAGCGTACTATTTGGCGTTTGAGGAATCTTTGTTGATAAAATGCAATTAGCTACTTTATTTATTATTTCCGGATCAATGTTTTCATCAGTCAAGTACTGCTTGGCAATATTCGCACTGGCTTCTTCATGGTTTTCGCACCCTAAAAAATATCCGGTATCATGAAACCATGCTGCAATGATTACTGTTTCCATATCTTCTTTGGAGATATTACAATGTTTGCCAATAATTTCAGCGGCTTCCACAACTTCCAACGTGTGATCTATATTATGGTAACAGATTTTTTCAGTAAAATTTTCCGCAATAAACCCTGCAACAAATTCCTTTGTTCTCTTTAAAAGTGGAGTGTTGAAATTTTTCAATGTATCCTCAATTATGCTAAGTTTAATAAATAGTTCTCAATGAATGCTGCTCTTTCTAACGAAAATTCAATAATATGGATATACAAAACATCGTTTTTACTGTTTATCTTGTATTATAGTCATTCCTTGAGAGTAAGAAAATGGGTTTCATAATACTTTTCTTAAGCGTACATCTAATACTAAATGAATAGATTTGGTAATCCTTGCAATTTAATTTTTCTAAAAAATCATTTTTGTTATTCAGTAAACACGTATGGAAATTATGTACATTGTATATTTTGAAGTTTGAAAGTAATTTATAATTATCTTGAGAAATAAAAATTTCTTTATAATGGCAGGAATTTTAATTATCATCAGCCTTTTCACCATACATTTATCTCATACCTACCATTGGAATTATGACGATTCGGTTTACCGGTTGGAGATAAATGAAAATACCTATGATCTTAAAAACCCCAGCAAAAGATGGGATCTGCCAAGAGAGCTTGAGGAGATCTCAGGGCTTTCATTTTACAGGAAAAATCAATTGGCGTGCATTCAGGATGA
>DAOVYU010000290.1 GCA_030635465.1 Bacteroidales bacterium
CAGATCCTTCTGAAAATCAGGATCATCTACATGTTTCAACGCCTCTAATACTTGCTCTTTCGAAATAGCCATTTTTATATTAATTTAGAATTGGTAAAAATAAAGAAATCTATTTAGATACAAACAAACTTTATATGTTTTTTGTAATTTAGATTGAAATATAAATTACACTGGATAAAAGAATTAGAAAAGATCAGAGGGATTATTTTTCCTTATCAATTATTAGATAAATATCTTCATTCTCCTTTTTCATCAGGTATTTTTCCCTGGCAAATTTTTCAAGGCTGGTTGTATCAGTTTTCAGACGATGCAATTCAGCAGAATCTTTTCTAATTTCCCGCTGATAAAATTCTTTTTGTTCATCCAGCCCTTTAAGGGTATTTACCAACCTGATTTGATTGATAAAATTATTTCTGTCGAAAAACATCATCCACACCACGAAAGCAAGGATTGCAATCACATATTTATTTTTCAGATGTGGTAATAAGTTTCGAAACATAAATTAACAAATTTCATACAAAGCTAAACTGGAAACGTAGGACAATGGGAGAAGATTATAAATTTTATCAATAAAAGTATGTTTATAAAGTAGGAAACTGTTAAAATAGTAAACTGATTAAAGTGGTGAATTGGTTGAATTATGGGTAAAGAGGGGAATAAGGGGAATAGGATTGGCTTTAATTATTTTTTTGCTGATTTAAATGTAATCGTAAACATTGAAATTCAGGGACTAGCAAAACCAGCAACAAGCACCATCAACAAGCAACCTATAATCCAATCTGATCACTTATTCCACACATAGCTTTCAATGAAATCTCCACAAATTCAGGCAATGGAATCCCGATCAATTCACACTCCAGGATATTCTCCCGACGAATTGAAGCAGCAAACTTTTTTTCTTTCATCCTTTTAATTACGGACTTTGGTTTTACACTCGCCAGTTTTTTATCCGGATAAACAAGTGCTGTTGCCACTATCAATCCTGTAATGGTCTCTCCTGCAGCCAATGCGTATTGAAATTCTTTGGATCTTTTTTCTCCTGCCGAAGTTTCGTTATGCATTCGAATGGCATCCACAATTTCTGGATCAACATTTAATTCAGTCAAAATCCGGGCTGTTTCCTTACCATGGATAGATGAATCAGCATTGACAATTTCCACATCCAGATCATGCAGCAATCCTGCCAACCCCCATTTTTCTTCATCTCGATTAAGATGATTTGCTATTCCACACATTACTGCTTCAGATGCATAGCAATGGTTTAGCATGTTTTGTGAATTAATGTATTTATGTATAAGCTCTATTGATTGTGAGCGATTCATTGGATTATATTTGATGTTTAATATTTGATTTTGCCTAAAGCTATTGGTATTTTAAATTTAGCATTTATTATTAATGCACATCTAAACCATGCAACATATATTTTAAATGGATTAATGTCTTAAGTATTTCTTCCATGTATTCATTTACTGCTTTCACACTTCCAGGAAGGGTATAAACAAATGTTTGACCCATTAAACCTGCTACTCCCCTACTGAGCAATGCATTTGGTTTTTCTAAACCATACTTCAAACGAATGGACTCCATGATACCAGGGATCTCTTTATCCAACAAATCCTGAACCACATCCGGGGTATAATCCCGAGGGCCAACTCCTGTTCCACCAGTAGTAAATACTACATCAATCTGATCGTCCTCTGCTCTTTCCAACAGTGTCCTTAAAGCTTCCGGATCATCAGGGATAATGGTGTGCTCAGTTTCAAACTGCAGATTATTCTTTTCAAAAAACTCGTCTAATAATTCCAGGATGCGAGGCCCACTTCGGTCTTCATATTCACCTTTAAAAGCCCTGTCACTTAAAGTAATGACATTTACTTTATACACTTTAGGAATGTATTTAACTATATCTCCAGCTTTAACTATTCCATTTTTTAATACCCGTGCAAAAATTCCTTCTTTTGGCATCACACAATTTCCAACCTCCTTAAAAATGGCACAAGAACTCCCATGACATTTTTTTCCTATCTGTGTAATCTCAAGTTCAGTATTGCCAATGATCAGTTTATCGAGGGGATTTGTCTCATATAAAACCAGACCTTCGGTTGTAATATTCTCAGCAAATTCGCCATACTCAATGTGCCGTTTGGCATCTTTCTCAAACTTCTTTACACTCTCGTTACCCAGTAAACTTACCTGTCGGTGCCAATTACCAGAATGGGCATCATCCTTTACTCCAAGTTCATTCAGTTCAATCTGATCAACAGGTTTTTTTATGGTTCCTTTTTTTTCAGAAATGTTTACCGATATAACTTTGATTTCTTTTTGATCCATTCTACAAATCTGATTTATTTTTCTCAATCAATTTAATTTCACCGATTTCCATTTCTTTATCCACAGCCTTACACATATCGTAAATGGTTAGTAGGGCAATATGGACTGCAGTTAAAGCCTCCATTTCAATGCCTGTTTTACCAATACATTTAGCAAAGCTTTTGACAGATACACTATCTTCATTCAATTCTGTCTTCACATCCAGTTTTGTAATTTGCAATGGGTGGCATAAAGGAATTAATTCACTGGCCTTTTTCCCACCTTGAATTCCTGCAACTTCAGCGATGGTAAGCACATCACCTTTTTTTAATTGATTTTCTTTAATCAACCTGAGTGTTTCCTTTTTCATAAAGATCCGACCTTGGGCCGAGGCAGTTCTAACCTGATCAGGTTTTGATCCCACATCTACCATATTGGCTTTTCCCTTATCATTGGTATGAGAAAGTTCAGACATACATTAGCCTCCTATGTTACTGAATTTATTAATCTTATTTTCAGATCCAGATTTAGGTTTATTTCCAATTGACCTTAATATAGCTTGTTCAATACCAAGCTCCCGTACATCAAATTCCAGGTCACTAAATAAACAGGGTTTGATCTTTCCATTTGCAGTTAACCTGAGCCGGTTACATGATTTACAATGGCCACCATCACCACCAATTACCCTTGAGAAAACGCCTTCTTCAAGATCCATTTCTTTGATATATCTTACTTCAAGATCATTTTCTTTACAAAAAGCAGCCACCATCCTGGCATCTTCTTCCATCGGGGATTCTTTAATAACACAGTTAATCTTAATGGGAATTAAACCCGCTTCTTTTGCAGCATTTATTCCAGTCAATACTTGCTGAATTTGACCAACCCTGGTTATTGTAGTATACTTTGTAGCATCTAATGTATCTAAACTTATATTTACACGATGCAATCCAGCATTTTTCAATGGAGCAGCAAACTTTTCCAACAAAGTCCCATTTGTAGTCATTGCCAGATCTTTGATTCCTTTTACTAATGCTATCATCTTAACAAGATCCACAATGCCTTTTCTTACTAATGGTTCCCCTCCTGTTATTCGGACTTTATCAACTCCAAGTTCAACACTTACTTTTACAACTTCCAATATTTCTTCAAAGGACAAAATTTCTTTATGGC
>DAOVYU010000342.1 GCA_030635465.1 Bacteroidales bacterium
AACCGTAAGCGAGCAGAAGCAAAAAGAGCTGGAAAAGATTGAAGAGGAAAAAAATATTCTGAAGGTTACTGAGTTTGTTACTGCCAACGAATTGGCAACTATGATGAATGTCCAGGTAAATGAGATTATTGCTACTTGTATGTCACTTGGAATGTTTGTCTCTATTAATCAGCGTTTGGATGCTGAAACATTAACCCTGGTTGCAGAAGAATTTGAATATACAATTGAATTTGTTAGTGCAGATGTACAGGAAACCATACTTGAAATTGAAGAGGATGATAATCCGGAAGATCTGGTTCCAAGAGCACCAATTGTTACTGTTATGGGTCATGTTGACCACGGAAAAACAAAATTGCTCGACCATATTAGGAAAGCTAATGTTGTAGCAGGTGAAGCTGGTGGTATTACACAGCACATTGGTGCATATGAAGTGGAATTGGAGAACGAGAAAAAAATAACTTTCCTTGATACACCTGGTCATGAGGCGTTTACTGCTATGCGCGCAAGGGGTGCTAAAGTTACTGATGTTGCTATTATCGTTGTCGCTGCTGATGATAATGTGATGCCGCAGACGAAAGAGGCGATAAATCATGCCCAGGCTGCAGGAGTTCCTATTGTAATAGCCATAAATAAGGTTGACAAGCCCACTGCAAATCCTGACAAGATTAAAGATGAACTTTCGAAAATGAATATTCTTGTAGAAGATTGGGGTGGTAAATTCCAGAGTCAGGAAATAAGTGCCAAAGAAGGTATAAATATAGAAGAATTGTTAGAAAAAGTGTTGCTTGAAGCTGAGATGCTTGACTTGAAAGCGAATCCAGACAAGCTAGCTTATGGAACAGTTATAGAAAGTTCGCTGGACAAAGGTAGGGGATATGTTGCCAAATTATTGGTTCAGGATGGAACCCTTAAATCTGGAGATATTGTCATTGCAGGTTCTACAGTTGGCCGTGTAAAGGCAATGTATAACGAGCGTAACCAAAAAGTTACATCTGCTGGTCCTGCCACACCATTATTATTATTGGGTTTGAATGGTGCACCTCAAGCTGGTGATGTCTTTAACGTTCTTAAAGATGAAAAAGAAGCTAAAGCCATTGCTAATAAAAGGCAACAACTTCAGAGAGAACAAGGTATACGTACGCAAAAACATATTACCCTTGATGAAATTGGAAGACGTATTGCAATTGGAGATTTTAAAGAACTTAATATTATTGTAAAAGGTGATGTGGATGGTTCAGTTGAAGCACTGGCTGATTCATTATTGAAACTTTCTAATGAACAGATTCAGGTGAATGTTATCCTTAAGGCTGTTGGTGCTGTAACAGAAACTGACGTGATGTTGGCATCAGCTTCAGATGCCATTATTGTTGCATTCCAGGTTAGACCATCAGTTAACGCTCGTAAACTAGCTGAACAGGAACAAATCGATATCAGATTGTATTCAATCATTTATCAGGCCATTGAAGAAATAAAATCTGCAATGGAAGGTATGCTGTCGCCTGATATTGAAGAGAAAATTGTGTGTAATGTTGAAATCAGGGAAGTATTCAAAATTACCAAAGTTGGTAGTGTAGCAGGTTGTATGGTACTGGATGGCGTAATCACCAGAAATACAAGAGTACGTATTATCCGTGATGGTATTGTAGCATATACCGGTAACCTTGGATCTCTTAAGAGATTTAAAGATGATGTGAAAGAGGTGAAAACGGGTTATGAATGCGGATTAAATATTGAAAACTTTAACGACATTAAAGTGGGTGATATCATTGAGGGGTACGAGGAGGTTGAAGTGAAGAAAAAACTTTAATATTGTTTTAGAAAATAATAAATATGACCCGGAAAATTTTCCGGGTTTTTTATTTTATATCAGGAATTCTATTCATTTTTTTCATTCTGAAAACAAAGGCATTCATTACATGCTTATTTCCACGATTAATTAAAATGGTATCTGCAGCTTCAATAGTAGTAAAATATTTTGCGAATCCATGTCTGGGATGGTGATAATCGTAACTGGTTGTAATATAGTAAGCATCCATGCCCATTCTAAATCCTCCCCGTTGTTCGTTTATCCAGTAGTATTTATGAATTTCGGATAAGGGGCCCACTCCATAGGCATTCATTCCGATGGGATGTGCCGCATAATAATCAAGGTTTGCTGTCGGAAACCATTTATAACTCATTAATCCTGGCCGATCTCCAATATTTTCTTCAAGTAGGTCTTTTTTTACTATTTCTGCAAATTCAGATCCTATTTGCCGCCAACCATAAATCTGAAGGGAGAGGTCATTTTTTCCTAATTGAGTTGGGGTAGTAGAAGCATCATTTGAAAAATTGATTAAACCTACCTTGATTTGTAAAAGTCCAATAATAATAACAATACCTAACAGGTATAAAGCACTTTTTATAGAATTTGGAATGAATGGTTGTTTTATATCGTTGGCCGTAAGGTTACTTATCCTGGCAGATACCAATAATATCAGCATGGTATATGCGGGAGCTGTCCAATGTGGCAATGTTCTGCGAAATAGTGAAAAAATTATAAAAACAATTATTAATGGTAAACTAACTAGCAAAATAAATCTTACATATTTTAACTTTAGAAATTGTCTTTTTTTAACTACAGCTATAACAGAAAGTAGTATTAAAATATAATTGATTGGGTTATTGTACAATATCTCCCCTAAAATTTCCATGAGAAAATAATCTAATCTCAGTGATACAGCATTAATAGCTACCCGTTCGCTTTGAAAAGTAAAACTGATAAAATCATGTTGGATATTCCACCAAATAATAGGGCTGAAAATAATAAAGGAAAAAAGTAAAGAAAGGTATAAAGCTCTTGTTTTTAACCATTTTCTATCATACAATACAATATAACCAAGTATCCCAACCCAAATAAAAACACTGGTATACTTTGAGATCATTGATAATCCTGTAAATATCCCAACAACAATCAGGTTTTTTTGCGTTGATGAATTGAACTCTTCTGCCAGCAACGATTTTAAAATGAAAAGAATACTTAATAGCCAGAAAAAAAGTTGTGGTGTATCAGGTAAGATAAAAATCCCAGTAAT
>DAOVYU010000039.1 GCA_030635465.1 Bacteroidales bacterium
CAGAAAACAATCAAAGTATAATCGCTTTTTACTTGGCTTAAAATGATTTGTTCCTCACTTTCGTTAGCAATGGTAAATTCGGGTGCTTTTTTGCCGATACTAAGTTCTGCATATTTCTCAAGTCTGGTTTGAAGATCAGATTTCCGTTCCTCATTTTCACATTGTTCAGGAGTGTAGTTTTCGGCAATATAATCCAATACTTTTTCAAAATGATAACGCTCGAAACCTCCTACCAAATATTCTACGATAAATTCATAAATCAGACCGTTGTCCATGGCTTGATACATAATTTTATAGACAGCTTTAATAAATTCATCTTCCAGTTTATCCTGGGTAAGGTTCGGATTACTGTAAATTGATAAGTAATCAATGGCTGCAGTGGTATATACATTGCTTTTAATAAGGTCCAGATCTGAAAAATCTACATTGTCAAAATAATGTTCTCTCACATATTCACGTCGTCCAAATTCATCCAATGAAGGATCAAAGTATAAAGGTCGTTTTTGCTGGATTACTTTTGTAGCCCATAATTCAGGATGTATTTCAATAACTTCATTAATGTATTGTTGAATATCTGCTTGTATGAAAATATATTTTAAACGGGCATCCTCAAAAAAAGTGTCAGCACGTGGATAATAGTCATTCAAGGGAGCCAATAAATCAAATTTTAATCTGTATTCGTTGGCCTTTCTTAGAAAATCATAATAAATCTTGTTTTCATTAGATTCAGAAATTTTGAGACTGTCATATAATTGGTTATAATCTGATGTTAGCGAAATGTTTTCATTATTGTAAATGAAATCAAAAAATATGTTTTGTTCCAGAAAAACACGGTACATGCCTGTATGATATTCAGGTTTTAGATTAAAAATTATTCGACCGTTTGTATCTGCTATGGCTGTATCAATAATGGCATTTTTGTCGCCATAAAATGTAGCCAGATAACAATCATTTCCAGGAAAATGGTGGATGGTCATATCCAGGTTGTATTCCTGACTATATGAAACTAAACCAAGAAAAAGTGCTGTGATAAATACAATTATTTTCATTTATATAAAATTAATTAACCCGGTAAAAGTAATAATTTACTGGTTAATTTAGTACTGTCAGCATAACCTTAAATCTGCTCTTATGGTTTATCAATAATTATCTTTATTTATTTGCTCCCATTTGGAAAAATGATTTTTGTTTTTATTAATTTAAAAGGCTGAAATTCTATAATAAAGATTAATTTATTCTAAATTTTGGGTTCAATTTTAATAATACGTTTAGATTAATTTTCTTAAGTTTGTGTAAAATAATATTAAGATATGACATCCTTCGGTAAATCTGCTCAAATACCTGAATGGGTTCTTTCTAAGATGAAACAATATTGTGCCTATCAGGAAAGATGCATGTTTGATGTGAAAGAAAAGTTAAAAACTTTTCATCTACAAGAAGATGTGTATGAAAGTATTATCCTGAAACTGAAAAAAGAAGATTATTTAAATGAAGAACGGTTTGCAAAAGTATATGCAAGTGGTAAACTTCGGATTAATCATTGGGGGAAAAATAAAATTTATGCAGCACTTCAACAAAAAAGAGTGCCTGAATTGTTTATTTTGGAGGGATTAACTGATATTGATGATGAATACATGTCAGTTCTGCATCAAGTAATTGCGAAAAAGAACAATGAACTAAAAGAATCAGATATTAACCGACGAAACAAAAAACTAGCTAAATTTGCCATTTCTAAAGGATTTGAAAGTAACCTTGTTTGGGATGTTTTGAATTACAAAGATTAAATGGTCAAATTTTATTAAAACATCTCCTTGGGACATATGACCTTGTCCCAAATTTCAAATTGAATAGGAAGTTTGATACATGAATTTATTAGGAAAAGATAATGGTAGTAAAAGAACAGATAAAAGATTTACGTGAGAGGCTTGAAGCTTTGAGGAGGTTCCTTTGACATTAATAATAAGCTGAAATTAATAGCGGAAGAAGAACAACTTTCCCACCATCAGGATTTTTGGAACGATACTTCAAAAGCAGAAGTAATCCTAAAATCAATCAAAGAGAAAAAAAATTGGACAACTAAGTTTGAAAAGGTTGAATCTGGTTTTAGCGACCTTGAAGTCCTGTTTGAGTTTTTTGTAGAGGGAGATGCGACTGAAGTAGAGTTAGATACTCAATACAAGTTTGCACTCGAACAAATTGAAAACCTGGAATTTTTGAGAATGTTGAGTGGAGATGAGGATAAATTGAATGCAATCCTTCAGATTAACCCGGGTGCAGGTGGAACAGAGAGCCAGGATTGGGCGCAAATGTTAATGCGGATGTATATCCGATGGGGTGAGAGGAATAATTGTAAAGTAAGGGAATTGGATTTTCTGGAAGGTGATGTTGCAGGTATTAAATCTGTGTCATTGGAATTTGATGGAGAATTTGCTTTTGGATATTTAAAAGGAGAAAATGGTGTTCATAGGTTGATAAGGCTTTCTCCATTTGATGCTGCCAATAAAAGGCATACATCTTTTGCATCTGTTTATGTGTATCCGGTGGTGGATGACAATATCAAGATTGAGGTCAATTCTGCAGACATTACATGGGATACTTTTCGGGCAAGTGGTCCGGGTGGACAAAATGTAAATAAAGTTGAAACAGCCGTAAGATTAAGACATCAACCTTCAGGAATTGTTGTTGAATGCCAGGAAACCCGCTCTCAAGGACAAAACCGCGAAAAGGCCATTCAGATGCTTAAATCTCAGTTATATGAAATTGAATTGCGGAAAAAGAAAGAAGCCCAAGCTGATATTGAAGGAAATAAGAAAAAGATAGAATGGGGATCTCAAATCAGGAATTATGTGATGCACCCTTATAAAATGGTTAAAGATCTGCGTACTGGAGTAGAAACTGGAAATGTTCAGGCTGTGATGGATGGTGACCTTGATAGTTTTATTAAGGCCTTTTTAATGGAGTTTGGTGGGTAAAGAAAATTAGATATTAGATTTTAAACATAAGATTTATCCTCTTATGGAATTAGAAGATTTACTTGTTGATAGCTCAAAGATTACCGCTGATATGGCGGTTCATACCATAGGTGAAGATCCGGTTTTGTTTCAAAAAGTACTTGACTTTGCTTTAGAAGATAGGGATGTATTTGCGCAAAGAGCCTCCAGGGTAATTCAGCTATCTGCAACAAAATACCCTTTTTTAATTAAGCCACATTTAAATAATATAATTACTTCCTTTCCTGAATTTCGAAATGGTGGATTGAAAAGAAATATGTTAAGGTATTTATCAAAGCACACTAAGGAATTGACAGAGGAACAACATGGAATCCTTTTTGATGTCTGTTATATGTTTTTAATGAATTCAGAGGAGAAACCGTCCATAATTGTTTATTCAATGGACATCTTATATGATATTTCAAACCAGTACCCAGACCTGAAAAACGAACTAATTTCATGTATTGAAAATAAAATGCCAACAGCTTCAGCTGGAATAAAAAGCAGAAGCAAGAAAATGTTGAAGAAACTTTATGATGAGATAGAAGTTAGAAGCAAGAAATCAGAAGTCTGAAGACTGGAGTCAGAATACAGAAGATTTATTGAAGTGAACCAGTAAATGGAATCCTGCAACCAGGATCACTTTTCAATAATCACAAATTCAGTCCTCCTGTTTCGGGCCCGACCATCTTCCGTATTATTTGATTCAATGGGTACAGATTCACCAAATCCTTTATAGTCCATCCGATTAATTCCGATACCTCTTCTCACCAGGTAATCGAACACAGCTTTTGACCTGTTTTCAGAAAGTTGTTGGTTGTCAAAATCGTTACCAATATTATCTGTATGGCCCTCGATGGATATTTTTAACGTTGGATTCTCATTTAAAAATAAATAAAATTCATCCATAACAATAATCGATTCAGGTTTTAATTGAAAAGAGTTAAAATCAAAATAAATATCATTCAATCTGTATGACATACCTACTTCAATTGGTTTTAGGTCAATAAAAAGATCAAGTGGTTTGCTGAGCCTGGGATTTATTGTAGACATGTAATTGGTTTCATGAACATATCCCTTCTTTTTTACTGTCATAATATAGTCGTCACGGAAAACAACTGCTCCATAGTATTCTCCAGTAACTGAGTCGACATCAATTTCTGTAATTTTTTTAGATTCCACATTTTTTAATTCGATGTGGGTATTTTTAAAATCGGAAATTTCAAAAGCAGAGACAATACCTTTAATAAACAACACTTTTTCAGGCCGGGCTTCTTCATACAAATCGAATGAATAAAGGTCCCATCCACCAAATCCTTCAAATTTATTTGAAGCAAAGTAGCCTTTTTCACCATCAGTACTTACGAAAAACCCAAGATCATCATCATACGAATTGATTGGATATCCAATGTTTTTTGGCTTATTCCAGGAACCATCTTCATTTAGTTTGGCCAGGAAAATGTCATACCCACCTAGTCCCATTAAGCCATCTGAAGAAAAATAAAGTGTTTGGCTATCTGTATGAATGAACGGTGATTTTTCATTTCCAACTGTATTTATTTTTGATCCAAGATTTTCAGGAAAACTCCATTGTCCATTTTTATCTTTTGTGGTTTTGTATATATCATACCCTCCAAATCCACCATCACGGTCACTTACGAAATACAATGTTTCTCCATCAGAAGTTATGGATGGTTGAGATTCCCATGTGTTTTCAAGATTAACCTTATCACTAATGCTTACAATGGGTGTCCAGGTTCCATTTACATTCTGAGAGAAGCAAATATCACAATTATAATATCTACCTCCGCTTGTAAATTTACAAAGGGTATAATACAATAATTTATTATTAATAGTCAGAGTTGCTCCTCCTTCATTATTGTGTTTATTAAATGGAGGAGGCATTAAATTCCCCCGTTCAAATTCTTCATCATGACGAAAACTATACATAAACCTTTCTTTAAAGGTCATTTGAGGTGTGATGTCATCCCTGGTGGGAGGTGATTGCATTTTACGTGTAAAAAGAGCCATTCCATTATCGGGAGAAATGATGGGAAGGTACTCGTCGTATTCTGTTGAAATACCGGGAACGGGATGTGGATCAAAAGGGACTGGATTATTCAATATGTCAACATAAAACTTCGAGAAATCAAGTAACCTTACTGCCTCTTCATAATCGGCATCAGACTTAATTAAATCAACATCTTCAAGAAATACATTGATGTAATCATATGCCGGTTGGTAATCCCTTGCTCCATATGCAATTCTGGAGAGGTGATAATATGCATAAACATCATACATCGGACAAAGTTCGATGACACGGGTAAAGTTTTCTCGTGCAACTTTCAGGTTCATGCGGTTTTCTTTAATATAGATGAGTCCTAAGACAAAGTATGCATCGATATAATTAGGTTCTATAGATATGACGTCATTCAATAAATCGATACTCTCCGTGTAGGTTCTTTGACTGTATGAGCGGATGGCTTTATCATAAATTTTATCAACTCTGTTGTTTCGGTAATCAGGACAGTCATCTTCAGTTTGAGAATAATTATGTGCTGGGATTAATAAAAGAATTCCACCCGTCAGGATGGAGTATGTTAGAAATGAAATAACTCTTTTCCGTAATTCTGTAAAATTGAACATGAGATCCATTCAATGAATTTACCAACAAGCAATAAAAGTAAAAATAATTCTGCTAAGATAGAAATGGACTCATTTTTAGAAATCAGAAATATGTTGGAAATGTAATAAGAGGTAAAATATCGTTAATGCCGTCCTAGCATTTTATCAACCTCTTTTTGTGCATTGCGCTTGATATAATCTGCTTCAGTTTCCGCTTTATTAACAACCTGTCTGGCCTTGCGGTCAGCCTCCTGAACAATCATTTCTGCCTGTAAATTTGCTTCTTTTCGGAGTGCTTTTGCAGTTTCTTTGGCTGCAGCTTCGGCCAAAAATCCTTTCTTCTTACCTTCCTGTTCAATAGCCGCTGACTGTCGGTCAGCTTCGTCCCTTATTTTCTGTGCTGATTGAGCAGCTTTATTGCGAAATTCTTTTGCTTGTCTTTTGGCAATAGCTATCATACGCTTAGCTTGTTTGTCAGCGTCATTAAGAATTCGTTGTGCCCGTTCACGGGTTTCTTTTGTAATTTTCTGTTTTTTAACTTTAATTTCTTCTTTCATTTGAGCATTAACATCCTCTAAAAGACTAATTCCAGTCTCTTTCAGGTTGGTCTCAATTTTTGGTTCAGTTAATGTGCCACCAATTAATACATCCAATGATATGGTGTCGCCAACACTAAACCGAGTACCACGTGATGCGGCCTTGTGAACGAGATCGCTGATGACACTGTTGACGGCAGTACCAAATTTCTCACGAGGGATATTCAGGGCCATCACATAATCAATAGATTGGTCAAAACTTGTCCATCCTCCTACATTGGCTTCAAAATGAGCATATTTTAAATTAAAGGGTTTAACCAGGATTTTACCATCAACAAATTCATAATCTATTGAAACATCATTCAATTCCAATTCCTTGAGTTCTTTTAAGTTTAATATATCGGCGACTTGTTCTAATGAATTCACACCTTCAATTTTTATTTCTGATGTTTTTAAAGCACCACCTCCAGTCATAGATTCATAAATGGGACCCATATTGTTGTCCAGCTTGGTGTTCAATGTTAAGCGGGTAGATAAAAATCCGGAGGTTTTTCTAGCTATGGGAGCATAGGTGTTCATTAAACGCAAAGTGCTATATGTTCTTTGTATGTTGATGTCTCTCATATCGACATCAAAATTAATTTCAGGCTGATCAGGAATAAATGTATTATAAAAACCATTTACGGTCATTTCTCCATCCAGTACATTCATGTTCAGATCTTTGATCTCGAGTTTCTGGTCCCTTATTGCAAGTCTTCCGGAAACATTTCCCATAACTATATTATCATAGATCAACCTGTCGAATGAAGAAGCAATTTCAAAGTTTATATTTGGAGGAATAACGATTATTTCATTTGATAAACTATCTTGCATCGGCGAAGTTTCAGTTTTTTCTGTATTCGTTTCTTTTGGTAAAAATGTAGAAATATCAAAATGTCTGGAACTAGTGATCAGGTTACCTTTTATAACACCATTTGTAAAAGTATAAGCCAGGTAGTTTTCCAATTGTCCCTGGGCATTGATATCACTTTCTCCAATACTGGATTTTAAAGTGACCAAATCGATATAGTTGGGCGTAAATACCAATTGAGCATTACTAATATTAAAAGGATCACTTATTAAACTACTTGCATACTCAAAGTCCTTAATCTGTATTGAACCATATGCTGTAACCAAATTAAACTGTTTGTTTTCAATAGCTGACAATCTTCCTTGTAAAGTAACGTCAGCTGCAATAAATGTTCCTTTTAACTTTTGATCTTCACTCAAAGGATAAAAATCGGATACGGTTGATAAGTCCAAACGTCCTCTAACTTGCATATCGATTTCAGGATCAC